>NZ_JBSFER010000011.1:0-265942 GCF_053594535.1 Streptomyces sp. NPDC001889 | reverse complement strand
GGAGTTTCTTTCGGATCGGGCCGGATCGGTGAGCGGGGTCCGGTGCCGTGGATCGCGAGGCGGAGGAGGGAGCCCACGCGGAGCGCCGGCGACCGACGACAACGCGGCGAGGCGCGGTGCCAGGGCTCGCGAGCCCGGCACGATCCGAAAGAGACGACCTAGGAGGCGCCGAGGTGGTCCGCCGTACGCACCGCCAGCGAGGCCGCGAGCGTCACCCCGGGGTGCGCGGCCAGTGCGATGACGCCCGGAGCGCTGGTCAGTGGTGCGCACAGCACGTGATCGCCCGCCGGAATCGGGCGGAACCCGATGGCCAGGTCTCCCAGCACGGGCTCGCCCGGCAGTCCGAACGACTCGCGCACGGCGCTCAGCGACGCCCGTGCCCGTGCCCGTGTCGCCGCCTCCGTCTCGCCCGCGACCACGTCCTCGGCGCCGACGAAGCCGTGCCGGGCGGATGGCCGGATCTCGAAGTCCGGTGTGGACACCACCCGGTCGAGCCGTAGTCCCGGCGCGGAGAACGTGAAGCGCGCGGCCGGGACGCCGGGCACGTCGATGTGCTCGCCGAGCTGCCCGGCCAGCGCGGGCAGATCCGTCCCGCAGGCGAGCACGACCCGGTCGGCGGTGAGTGCCACGTCGGCGCCCAGCAGTTCCCAGCCACCCGCCCGGCGCGGACGGACGCGGTCCACCCGGGCGGCGACCAGGGTGGCCCCGCCGGCCCGCGCGCGGGCGAGGAGCGCGTGGCGCAGCTCGTCCGGCTCGACCATGCCCTCGTCGCTCGCGTACGCGGCGACGGGCGGCGGCACCCGCAGACCGGGAAGGAGCCGCCGCAGCGCCCCCGCGTCGACGGTCGCGACACCGGGCCCCGACCGCTCGCCGAACCGGGCCGTCGCGTCCGGGGTCGATGCCCAGCTCACAGCGCCGTTCCAGGTGATGACTCCGCGCAGCGGCGGCGCGGCCGTGATGTCGCGCAGCGCGCCGAGCGAGCGGGCGAGCCCGCTCCTGTCGCGTGCTCCCGACGGCGGCTCCGCCGCCGAACCGTGCGCGTTGAGCCAGCCGAACGCCAGATCCGTCACCGGCGGCCGTGACTCCTCCGCCGTACAGACCACGACGGACAGGCCGCGCCGCACCAGTTCGTCCGCCACCGCCGCTCCCAGCACACCCGAACCGACCACGGCGACACGCATCACGCTCTCCCGTACCACTTGACCACCTCTGTTGCCCACCTCTGTTTGTGCATCGACTGTTGCGCGTCGACGGTTGCGATCCTCCGGCGCCCCCGCGCACGGGCGCTTCGACCACGCGCCGGGAGCGCGGAGGCCGTCCGCGTGCGGCAGGGGCACGCGGCCCCGGCCTCAGGCCGTCCCGCCGTCCCGCCGTCCCTGCGGCCTCCGTGCCGCGCGGGCGGACGGAGCCACCCGGGGCGGCAAGGCCCTCAGTCCGGCCTCAGGAGGGCGCGTGTGGCGGCCCGCAGCCACGTCGCCGCCTCCTCCACCGGCATGCGGTCCGCCCCGACTTCACCGCCTGCCGCGTGGCCGAGGGCGGTGACCGCGGCCACCAGCCATGTGGCCGGCGGCGCGGGGTCGAACTCGCCTGACGCCTGGCCCTTCTCGATCAGCCGGGTGAGCCGGGCCGTGACGGGCTCGTGCCGGGCCAGATCGGCCTCGGTGTCGGCGCGGGCGGTCCCGAGCTGGAGGAGGACCGGGTTGCGTTCGAACAGCCGCCAGCCGATCTCCTGCAACCGCAGCAGGGCGTCCAGGGCGGAGTCCCCCTTCTCCTCCGCCTCGTCCATCGCGGCCATGGCCTGGTCCGTGATCCGGTCGGCGACGGCTCCGATCAGCGTCTCGCGGGAGCCGAAGTGGGCGTAGACGGTCTGACGGGTGACGCCGGCCGCTGCGGCGATGGCGGCCATGCCGGCGTCGGGCCGCTCGGCCAGCAGCCGGACGGCGGCGTCCAGCACCGCGGCCCTGCTGCGCTCGGCGTCGGCGCGGCGGCGGGGCCGGCCCCGAGAGGAGTCGCCGGGGGTCTCGGAAGCAGTCAAATCTTACACCCTTGTCAGAGATGGATGATCATTATATCTTACGGACGTGTAAGAGATCGCTGCGGGGGCTTCCCTCCCGCACGCACGTCAGGAGCATGGTGAATCCTCTCCGCGCACAACCTCCCGGGCAGTTCATCGCCGACTTCCTCACGAACTTCACCAACGCCGTGGTCCACGGCTCGGAAGATCCCTCCGATCTGATGTCCAGGTACTGCACCCGCGATGTCGTCCAAGTCGCCGACGGCGTACGGCTCGACTGGGACCGGCTCGTCGCCCACCTCCGTCCGGTGCGCAGGAATCTGCGCGCGTTCCGGTTCGATGTGCGCGAGGCGTTCCTGGACGGCGACCGGATCGCGGCCCGCTTCACGATTCACGCCCGGATGCGCAAGGGCGAACCGATGGCCACACGCGTCCACATGTTCGCCGAGTTCACCCCCGACGGCCGGTTGCGACGGGCCGAGCAGCTCACCCGGTCCGTCGCCCCCACCGCGCCCGGGACGGACGGGTGATGCGCGCGCGTCCGGTGGGTCCTGGGGCCTCGCCCTGCTGTCCACCGGCGCCCTGGCCGGAGCGTTCGGCTACGGAGCGGCCAACCTCGTCCCCACCTTTCAGGCCGTACCGCTCGACATGAGGCTGTCCTTCCACGCTCAGCTGATGCGGATGAACGGCATCACCATGCAGGCCGCCATGGGCGTCTCGACGCTCAGCGCCCTCGCGCTCGCCGCGATGACACGTGGTGTCCCGCGGCGGCTGGCCGCGGGAGCCGGGCTCCTCGCCCTGGCGTCCTTTCTGATCACGCGTCTCGGCAATGTCCCCATCAACGGCCGCGTCAAGGAGTGGGCGGCCGGCTCGGCGCCCGCCGGTCACGCCGAGGTCCTGGCTCGCTGGGAGGCGTTCAACCACGCGCGCACGGGCGCCGCGTTCGCGGCCTTCACGCTGCTGATCCTGCTCGCCCTGCGAGGTGGTGACACCGGCCGCCCCTCCCGGTGACCCACGGCCCACGGGCCCGCGTCACGGCCGCGCCCCGGTGGTGGTCCCGGGGCACGGCGGCCGGCCTCCCGGGCGACTGTTCCGGAATCAACAAATCCAACCGAATATCTGTACGAACTATTGAATGGCCGGAAAAACCTGTTTCACCACCCCCTATACGGGTTTCCGGTGGAGGAGTCCGCCGCCCGTGCCATGATTCCGCCCGGCCTCACCACCACCTCGACGCCCGGGGAGATCATGGCCCTCTCGCTCCAGGAACTGCTCAGCCTCTTTCCCGGCTCCGACGACGACTTCGGCATCCCCTTCGAGCGGCTCAGAGACCTGGGAGGGGTGCCCGAACTGCTCGCGACCTGGCTCCAGTCGTCGGATCTGACCGTCAGGGGTTCCGTCCCCGACCGGGGGACCCTGACCGTCGAAGGGACCCTGTCCTTCACCCTGGTCGACGGAGCCTGCCCCGTGGTCGTGTCCTTCACCGCGGACGCCGCGCAGACGGTCACCGGGGTCAGCCTCGACTTCACCCTCCCGTCGTCGGACGACGCGGAGACAGCCGGTGCCGCCGACGAGAACGACGAGAACGGCGAGAACGGCGGGAGCGAAGAGGAGGACGAGGAGGACGAGGAGGACCCCGGTCTCGCGCCGCATCTCGTCCTCACCGCCGGCCTCCAGCTCTCCGCCGCGCTGTCCCTGCCCTTCGCCGGCGGGGAGAAGGAGATGGTCTTCACCGCCGGCTACGAGGGCGGCACCCTCACCGGCGACTGGTCCTCCGACGAGGGTCTGTCCTGGGACGACATCGCCGGCGCCCTCGGCACCGCCCCCGCCGAACTCCCGCCCGCGCTGGTGCCCTCGCTCCACCGGGTGGCCTTCGTCTACGAGAAGCGCAGGCGCGCCGTCGTCCTGAGCGCGCGCACCGAGTACGTCCAACTGGCCTGGGCCTCCCTGCCCCGGAGGCGCTCCGCCATCGGCACCGGACGCCGGCTGCGGGCCGTCCTGCTCCAGGGCGTCCACGAGGCGGGTCTCGCCGACCTCCCCACCATCGGCGAGCACATCCCGCTGGAGGACGATCTCGTCCTCGCCGGGCTCCAGGCGTTCCACCTCTCCGCCCCCATGAGGGCCCGCGCGGTGAAGGCCGTCAACGAGCTCATGGCCGACGCGGGCGTCGGACTCGGACTGCCCTCCCGCGATCTGACCGCCGGAGCCTCCGTCGCCATCACCGGCGGTATCGCCCTCACCGCCAGGAACTACGCCCTCGTCCACCCCTTGCGCCGCAGAAAGCCCGGCACCGGCCCGGGACCCGGCCCGGTCCCGCCGCCCTTCGCGCCCGTACCCGCCGCGCCGCCGGTGCTCCCGGCCGTCGCCGGGGACGACGACACCCCCGAGCCGGCCAAGGCGTCCCTCCCCGTCGACGCCGTCCTCGGCCCCCTGCGGATCGCCGAGATCTCCCTCGGCTACGACGAGGGCACCGTCCGCGTCACCATCGACGCGACCCTCGACGCCGGAGGGGTGGAACTCAGCGCCTCCGGACTCGGTTTCACCGTCCGCGTCGACGCGGGCGACGGCGACTGGGAGTTCACCCCCGTCCTCAGCGGTCTCGGGCTCGCCTACGACCGGCCCCCCGTCAGAATCGCCGGCGCCTTCCTCGCCAAGCGGTCCGAGCCGCCCTACGAGCAGCTCTTCGCGGGCATGGCGGTGATCGAGGCCAAGGTCGTCAGCGTCAAGGTCCTCGGCGCCTACGCCCGTGCCGAGGGAGGATTCCCCTCGCTCTTCCTCTACGGGGTCCTCGGCGGGCGCTCCGGCCTCGGGCCGCCCCCGTTCCAGGTGCGCGGCATCGCCGCGGGCTTCGGCTACAACAGCTCCGTACGGGTGCCCGCACCCGCCGACACCCCGTACTTCCCCCTCGTCGCCGAACTCGCCCACGGCGGGGAGGCCCGGCCCCCGCTGGAGGTCCTGGACTCCCTGCTCGACGGCACTGGCGGCAGGGCCGCCTGGATCACCCCCGAACCCGGGCGGATCTGGTTCGCCCTCGGCATCGACTTCACCGTCTTCCGGATGGTCGACGCGCAGGCCCTCGCCCTGGTGGAGCTGGGCGACGACTTCACCGTCGCCGTCCTCGGACTCGCCACCGCCTCCTTCCCCCTCGGCCGGGGCGACGGCCCCGTCCTCGCCCGCGTCCAGCTCGCCCTCCAGGCGCTCTACACCTCGCGCGACGGCATGCTCGCGCTCGCCGCCGAACTCACCCCCGAGTCCTTCGTCCTCGACCCCGACTGCCGGCTCACCGGCGGGCTCGCCTACCGCACCTGGTTCTCCGGGGCCCACGCCGGGGACTTCGTCTTCACCCTCGGTGGCTACCACCGCGACCTCGACGTCCCCGCCCACTACCCGACCGTCCCCCGCCTCGGCTTCACCTGGGGCATCTCCGACGTCGTCACCATCCGGGGCGAGGCGTACTGCGCCCTCACCCCCGCCGCGCTGATGGCGGGCGGACGACTGGAGGTGGCGTTCCACTCGGGCATCGTCGACGCCTGGCTCACCGCCCGTCTGGACGCCCTGATCCAGTGGAAACCCTTCTGGTTCCGGCTGGGCATCGGCGTGCGCGTCGGCTTCTCCGTCGACCTGTGGCTCTTCACCGTGCGGGGCGAGGTCGGCGTCGACCTCGACCTGTGGGGGCCGCGCGTCGGCGGCATCGCCACCGTCCACCTCTGGTGCGTCGACTTCGACATCTCCTTCGGCGCGAGCGCCCGGAGGACCCCGCCCCCGGTCTCCTGGACCGAGTTCCAGGAACAGCTGCCCGCCCGGGACGAGATGCTGCGCATCACCCCCCTCAGCGGCATCCTCCCCGAGGACGAGTCCGTCCGGGCCCGCCGCGCCGCCGCCGGGGACGAGCGCTGGGTGGTCTCCGCCGACGGTTTCTCCTTCTCCACCACCACCGCCGTCCCCGCGTCCAGGGCCACGGCCGGGACGCGGGAGGTCGACGGCGAGCCCCTCGACATCCGGCCCATGGACGCCACCGGGATCGACTCCGCGCACACCCTGACCGTCACCCTGGACGATCGGCCCTTCGACCCCCACGCGCACGGCTGGGTGATCACGGAGGACACCTCCGCCGTGCCGCGGGCGCTCTGGGGCACCGGGGAGCCCGACGCCCACGACCCGCTCGTGCCCGGACGGCTCCTCGGGCTCACCGTCGTCGTACCGCCGCCGCAGGACGGCCCCACCCCCGGGGAGATGACCGATGTCTCCCTCGGCCACGAGGACCTGGCGCCCAGTGACGCCCTGCCCCTCACCCCCGCCGACCCGCCCGCCGGCCCCGTGCCCGAGCGCTGGCAGGGCAGCGGCCCCACCCCCATCGGCACCATCGCCGCCACCATCGCCGGGAGCACGGTTCCCGCCCGTGACGCCCTCCACGAGGAGCTGACCGCCCTCGGGCTCGCCCCGCCGGACCACCACGACCCCCTGGACGGCTTCGCCGCCCGTGCCGCGAGCACCTTCACCGCCGAACCGCTGACGATCTGACGCGCGCCACGGGAGCCGCCATGACCCAGACAGCCGCCGGGGAGACCCCCCGGTTCACCGTCCACTTCCACGACGACCACATCGCCCCCGCGCCCGCAGGGCTCTACACCGCCGCCCTCGAACACGTCATCGAGGGCCCCGGTGTCGACGACGCGCTGCCCGCCGTCCGCCAGGACTTCGAGATCCGGGCCCCGCAGTTCACCCTGGACGCCTCCTTCGTCCACGCCCTGCACCCCGCGCCCGGTGCCTCCGGCGCCTTCGAGTACGTCCTGCCGCACATCACCCTCAACCGGCTGATCCTGCCGTGGGAACGCAGCCCCGACCCGGACGACCCCACCCTGCCCTGGCTGGCGCTGCTGCTCTTCGCCGAGGAGGAACTGCCCGGCGACCCCAAGGCCCAGGGCACCACCCGCACCCGCACCGTGCGCGAGCTGATCGGGACCGCCGACCCCGCCGTCCTCACCCCCGGCATCAACCGCGTCCCGGACGAACTGCTCGACAGCGAGTGCGCCACCGTCGACATCCCCGCCGACGTCTACACGGGCCTGATCCCGCGCAAGCGGGAACTGCGCCACCTCTGCCATCTGCGCCGGGTCCGCGACCGGCAGGCCGCCCGGGTCACCGGGCCCGCCGGCGAGATCCTGGAGGCCGGGGAGTACGGCGTCGTCGTCGCCAACCGCTTCCCCCGCACCGCCGGACGGTACGCGGCCCACCTCGTCTCCCTCGAAGGCTTCGCCGACCACCTCGGCGGCGCCCGCCCCACCCAGGACACCGTCCGGATGGTGTCCCTCGTCGCCTGGTCCTTCGAGGCGGCCCCCGACGCGGGCGGCCACTTCGCCGCCCTCGTCCGCGCGCTCGCCGAGGACCCGGCGGGACTCGGACTGCGGCTGACCGGCGGGCGGCCCGCACAGGGCCCCGCCGCCGACCGGCTCGCCCGGGGCTACGCACCCGTCGGCCATGTCCTGCCCTCCGGGGAGCGCACCCTCGCCTGGTACCGGGGGCCGTTCACCCCCGTCGTCCCCCGGCAGCCGCCCGGATTCGGCGACACCCCGCTGCTGCGCGCCGACGAAGCCCTGGTCTACCTCACCGACACCGGGGTCTTCGACGTCAGTTACGCCTCGGCCTTCACCCTCGGCCGGGCCCTGGCCCTGGCCGACGACACCCTCGCGAGCGCGCTCACCGCCTTCCGCTCCCGCTCCCGCCGGGTCGCGGCCAGAGCCCTGGCCCACTCCCGTACCGCCGTCTCCCTCGCGGCGGACAGCGCCCACCCGGCCCGCGACCGCTTCCACCGGCTCATCGAGGACGGACTCGGCGACCGGCTGCGCCAAGCCGCCCGCACCACCGGGACCCCCGCCGCCGGGAGCGCCCGCCGCCAGGGCGGGGGAGTGCCCCGCCCGCCGTCCGTCACCGCGCTGCGGAACGGGGCACTCCGCGCCGGGCCCCTCCACGAGGGCCTGCTCCGCGCCCTCGAACAGCCCCTCGCCGAACTGCGCGACACCGTCGACCAGGTGGCCCTGATCGCCCGGACACCCCTGCACCACCTGGTGCCCGACGCCCGGATGCTGCCACCGGAGAGCCTGCGGTTCTTCCATGTCGACCCCTGGTGGTGCACCGCCCTGCGGGACGGCGTCCTCAGCACCGGCATCGGCACCACCCTGGACGAGGAAGTCGCCCGCATGGCCCGCGCCACCCTCGGCGAACCCCGCCCGCTCTCCGGCCTCCTCATGCGCTCCGCGCTGGTCCGGGGCTGGCCCGAGGTCGTCGTCGAACCCCTGAGCACCGCGTCCGGACTCCTCGGCACCGTCCACCGCAGGGTGATCGGCCCCGATCTGCTCCTCTGCCTCATCGACGGCGTGCCCGACGAGGTTGTCCTCCGCGAGCCCCACGCCGGAATCCACTTCGGCGTCGACGAGAACGACCGCATCGGGCTGCGCCGGCTCACCCCACCGGTCGGGGACTCCCTCGGCGAGGAGGCGGCCTTCCCCGCCGACGGCGGCATCACCCGCTTCCTGCGGACCTCCCACGGCGGTGCCGTCCCCGAGATCCTGAGCGTCACCGAGGGCCCCGATCCGCTGGTTCCCGCGCTGGCCGCCGCCCTGCGGGAGCGCGGCGAACTCCCCGACGGCCAGGACCTGTCGCCCGGGGCGCTCGCCGCGGAACTCGTCAACGCGCCGCAGCGGATCTCCTTCACCCCCGGCCGACGTTAGGAACCCGTACGCGATGGACTCCACGACATCCCTGATCGTCCCCGTACAGGTGGACACGCTGCTGGTGAACAAGCGCGTCCGGGCCAACGAGCCCTTCCGCCGCTGGTATCCCGACTTCGAACGGCTCGACCAGCGGGAAGCGCCCGAACCCGACCCCTTCGGCAGCGCCTCGTCCGACAAGCCCGGCCTCGGCGCCCATGTGCACTGGCAGCTCCCCGACGCCCTGCGGCGCGGAGAACAGGACGGACCCGCCGGGCGGGTCGAGTTCCGGTACGTGCCCAACCGCTGGCTGGTCGTCCGCTACAGCCGCCCCGCGACCGCCCCCGGAGCGACCCCCACCGCCGCCGGCTGGGTCGTCGACAGCGACTTCCTCGACGACGACGAGGGCACCTCCGCCTTTCTCGACCCCGCCGCGCCCGGACTGGTGCCGGCCTGGATCGGCCGCGCCGTCCCCGTCACCACCGAACCCTTCGACGGACGGGTGTCCGACACCCCCTTCCTCACCGCCGTCGGCCCCGGGCTGCCCACCTTCTCCGCCTTCCAGCCCTACAACGAGAACGTCTTCTCCCTCCACGACCCGCTCACCGGCCTCACCGAACCCAGCCTCATCGGCTACGCCGTCGTCGGCTGGTACTCCGACCCGGAGTGGGACATCCTCCACGCGCCCCCCGGCGGCGATGTCCGCGCCTGGCTGGACACCCTGCGCTGGGCCACCACCGATCCCGCCCTCACACCCACCCGCTCCTACTGCGCGGGCACCTCCCTCGGTCTCCGCTGGGACCCCGACGGCGACCGCCCCACCCCCGACCGCAAACCGGACGACATCAACGCGATCGACATCGCCGTCGGCCATGTCGCCCCCGACGCCGCCACCGCGCTCACCCCCGCCGCCCTGGACGACCCCGAAGCGGCCCTGCTCTGGGAGGCGTTCGGCTACGACCTCCTCGACGTGCTCGACGAGGACGGCGAGAGCGCCCTCGACCAGGCCCTGCGCCGCACCTGGTTCGGCGCCGAGGAGGGCGGCCACCGGTGGCGCGTCGTCGACCGGCCCCGGCCGCCGGGCGGGGAACGGAGGCAGCGCGCCGCCCGCGAGATCACGGCGGAGCGGGAGTGGCTGGACGGGCTCAACCGGGCCCAGTCCGACCACGACACCGCCCTGCGCGAACTCGCCCACCTCCAGCGCCGGCTCTACGGACTGTGGTGGCTGCGGGGCCGCCGCACCAGGCCCCCCGGGTGGGACACCCTCTGCGACGCCCGGCTCGACCCGGCGGCGGCGGACTCCCTCGCCACGGACGTACGGACCGCCACCGAAGCGCTGTTCGGCGCGGACGGGCTGCGCTCGAAGGTCCCCTGGGGCGACACCGCCGGGGAACTGGCCGGGAGGATCGCCGAGTTCGCCGAGGGCCACATCGCCCCCGACCGCGAACTCCAGCGCTGCCCCGAACCCTCCTTCCACAGCACCCCCGACCCCTCCATCGTCGTCCGGGGGGCCCGGCTCGACCGCCCGCTGACCGACGAGGACGCCCTGCCCTGCCGTACCGCGGCCGAGACCGTCACCGGTGTCGTCATCGACGGTGCCATGGCCCCGGCCCCGGCCGAGCCGCCCGCGCCCCGGCTCGGCGGAGTCCCCGGACAGGACGTGATCGCCGCGCTGCTGAAGGAGTTCTTCCTCCTCGACCGGGCGGCCCTCAGCGGCGACGACCTGGAACAGGCCATCGCCGACCCCGGCACCCGGGTGCGGGGCAGCGTCGCCCGCTGGACCCGCCCCTGGGAACAGCCCTGGTCCCCGCTCCACCTCGTCTGGAAGACGGACTGCCACCCCACCCCGTACCACAGCGCCGGCACGGACCACTGGAGCTTCGACGGCACCCGCTACACCTGGGACGGCACCGGCGCCGTGGACCCCGCCACCCTCACCGGACGGGCCCTCCTCAACCCGCTGCTCCCCTTCAACACCCGCTCCCGGCTCACCCAGCACATCCGCACCCACCCCCGGGGGCCCGTGGCCGAACTGGCGGCCCTGCGGGAGAGGACCGCCGAGGACGACGAGCTGTCCCAGCGCATCGACGGGGTGAACCTCTGGCTCGCCCAGCACTCGCCCGCCTTCAACCTACGGACCGACCTCGTCGACACCAGCAGCTCCCGCGTTCCGCTGAGCGAGGTGCCCGACCCCGGCCCGGTGAGCGAGCCGCCGAGGGAGTTCCGCCCCGTCCGCGCCGGACAGCTCGCCTTCGAACAGCTCCATGTCATCGACCGCTTCGGCCGCTCCCTCGCCGTCATCAGCCCCGACAACCATCTCCAGTACGCGGTGAAGCGCGCCGACAGCGTGGTCCCGGACATCCCGGTCAACGAGGAGAACGCGTACCGCTACATCCAGCTCCCGCCCCGGCTGCTCCAGCCCGCCCGGCTCCGCTTCGACTTCGTCTCCGCCGCCGACGACCACCGGCGGATCGTGGCCGACGACGGCCCCGAGGCGGCGGACGGGGACACCCCCGTCTGCGGCTGGCTGATCGTCAACCGGCTCGCGGACTCCCTGCTGGTGCACGCCCCCGACGGCACCGCGCTCGGTGAGATCAGGGCGGTGCTCGACACCGCGCACCGGAGGGCGGCCGACTGGGACCCGCTGCCCGGTTCCCCGTACCCGGAGGCCGGCGACGGCACCGGCCCCGGGCGGGAGTTCCGGCAGGACCTGCCCCACCTCCACGGCTTCGTCACCGGACTCCTCGACGGCGGCCCCGACGCCTTCGACGCCCTGCTCGCCACCGTGGACAGCGCCCTGTCCGCGACCGCGCCCCAGGGCGAGGACACCAGCCTCGCCGCACTCGTGGGACGGCCCATGGCCCTGCTGCGCGGCCGGGTACGGCTGGAGCTGGACGGGCCCGCGATGACCGCGTCCTCCTGGGAGGAGGTCCTCGCCCCCTCCGCGCCCGAGTTCACCGAGTACCGGTGGAATGTCCGGCTGGGAGCGGGGGACATCGTCAGCGACGGGCTGGCGGGATTCTTCACCGGCACCGACTACACCACGCTCCACACGGTCGCCGAGCGCCCCGGCGCCGGGCCCGCCGGCCCACCGGACCCTGACCGGGACGGTGACGGCGAGCGCGCCGGCGGCGGACCCGGCGCCCCGGGCTACACCGTCCCCATCGACGGCCGCGAGATCGCGCTGCGGGCGCGCCCCGCGCGCGGTGACCATTCCCCCGAGGGCTCCCGCGAGGACGAGGACACCGCCTGGCTGACCCTGCTCGCCGATCCCTGGGCCGCCGTCCACGCGGTCAGCGACATCCTGCCGGTGGCCCGGCTGGAGCTGCCGGAGACCTGGGTGCGCACGCCGCTGGGCCGGGTCCGGCTCGCGTTCCGGACGGGTCCGCTGCTCGCGGGCGTCCGGAAGGTTCCCGGAGCGGAGGGAGCGGAGGGAGCGGAGGGAGCGGGAGGCGCGCGGGGCGAGGAGGGCGCCGAGGCCGTCGACCATCTGGTGATGCCCCACCCCTCCGGCCGGCGCGGCACCTGGTCCTGGGCCGAGCCCGCGCCCGGGAGCGGCGGGGCCGGTGACTGGACCACTCTTCCCCTCGCCCCGCCCGACCCCGCCCTGGCCCTCTCCGACACCACCCCCGCGGCCCGCTCCGGCTACCTCCGGCTCAGCGGGGCGCTCGACGAGTCCGGCTCCGGCGAACAGCCCCCAGGGAGCAGCGCATGACCACCCCCCTCGGCTATCGCGTCCGCACCAGCCCCTCCCCGCTGCGGATCAGCACCGCCGCGCGGGACAGCCACGCGACCGTCGAGGTCGTCGTCACCAACGACGGCCCGGAGCCCGCCGTCCGGGAGGCCGTCACCGTCTCCCTTCCCTCCGGCACCGGGCCCGGTAGCCTCACCGCGCTGCCGCAGGCCGTCAGCGCCCGGGTCGACGACCCCGCGTGGACGGCGGAGCACCGGGGCGGCGGGGTCTTCGCGCTCCGCCCGGCCGTCCCCGGCACCCCGCTGCCGCCCGGTGGCCGGATCACGCTCACCCTGACCGGGGTCGTCGTGGACCGGATGCCCGGCACCGTGACCGTGGACATCGCCGAGGCCCTTCCGCCGGGCGGTCCGCGGCGCACCACGGCGGCGCACGCGGTACGGCTGGCGAAGGCCGCCCCCGACGCCCTGCTGGAGGACTTCCGGCCCGACAGCGCGGGCGTGGCCAACGGCGAGACGGTGACCCTGACCTGGAAGTGCCGGGAGGGCCCCGACTTCGAGCTGTTCCACGACGACCAGCGCGTGCCCGTCAACGGCTTCATCAGCGACGGCAGCGGCCGCTGGACCTCGCCGCCCCTGACCCGGGCCACCGCCTTCATGCTGCTGGCCTCCACCACCGAGGACGGAGCGCCGGTCACCTACGGGCTGACCACCGCCGTGACCGTGGACATCCCCGATCTGGAGGTCGGCGATCTCGACGCCAACGGCACGGTCAGGCTCTTCGGACAGGCCCAGGAGCTCCCGGTCACCACCCAGAGCGAGGCCACGACGTACTTCGCCGACACCGACGGGATCTTGACCGGATACGTCAAGACCGTGTCGTCCGGCAACATGGCCGAACTCTCCGTGCTGGTCACCCCGCCGGGGCTGGGACGGCAGAAGTTCGCCGCCCAGTCCTGGGACGTGCGCGGCGGCACCGACAACCAGGAGGCGAGCCTCTTCGTCCCCGTGCCGAAGGACTCGGTGATCCGGGTCGTCTCCAAGGGGCTCGACTTCACCGCCGCCCTGACCTGGTTCCCCTTCGGCACCGGCCCGCTGCGCGAGCACACCCCTTGACGACCGCCGACCGGCCACGCGACCCCAGGAGTCCCGCCATGACCTCCCTCGTCCCCTCCGGTATCGACGCCGCGTTCGGCGTCCCCGGCCCCTCCGGCCCGCTGATCTGGTTCGTCCGGGGCGGCTGGGCGGTGGAACACGACGCGGGGGCGGTCGCCCCGCCCCTGCGCGGCGCCGCCGTCGCCGACCTGTGGCCGAAGCTGCCCGCCGCCTACCGGGGCGGGTTCGACGGCGCCTGCGCCACCGACGGCCCGGAGGTCCACTTCTTCAGGGGCGCGACCACCGTCCGGTACGACGTGGTGGGGAACGAACCCGTCGGCGGTACCTCCCCGGTCGCGATCGGCAGCCGCTTCCCCGGACTGAACAGGGACGCCCCCGACTTCACCCAGGGCATCGACGCCGGGTTGCCGAACCCCGACGGCACGCTCTACTTCTTCCGGGGCGAACGGTGTGCCGTCTACGACCCCGAGGCCGACGAGGTCCTCGACCACGGCACCATCGCCGAGATCTGGCGCACCCCCGAGTTCCCCGACGCGGAGGTCCACCGGGGTGTCGCGGCGGCCTTCAGCCACCCCGCGACCAGCAATGGCCATCTGGTCACCCGCGACGGCGTCCGGGCCGCGCGGTGCAACACGGACCGGGGCAGGATCACCTCCGAGCCGGCACCGCTGCGGGAGCGCTGGCCCCACCGGACCTTCCTCGCCGTGACCGACAGCACCGAGGAACTGCTCCGGGTCCACGACGCGGCGACCGGGCAGCTGATCCGGCAGACCTCGATCGGGCGCTCGGGCCAGGTCGCGTTCTCCGCCGACGGCTTCCTCGGCTTCGCCCCCGTCCACCAGGACCGCCATCTGGTCGTCTGCGACCTGACGGCGGGGACGCTGGACACCGTGGACCTCGGGGGCAGCCCCTACGGGGTCACGGCGCTGCCCGACGGCTCCGCCGTCTGGGTCGGGGATCTCGAAGGCCCGTGCGTCCACGCCGTCGACACCGCCACCGGAACCGTCACACCGATCGAGGCCGGACGCACTCCCTCGGCGCTGGTGGCCGCCCCCGACGGGCGCTTCGTCCATGTGAGCTGCCGGGGCGACGGGGACGTGGCGGTGGTGGACACCGCGAGCGGCACCGTGAGCCGCAGGCTGGGCGAGCTGTCCACACCGGCGGATGTGGTGGTCACCCCCGACGGCCGCGGCCTCGCGGTCCTCGACCCGTCGTCCGGCAGCAGCTTCGTCGCCCTGCTGACCACCTCGGGGGCCGGTTCGGCCCGGCTGGTGGAGACCGGCCGGGATCTCATGGGCATCGCCGCGGCCCCGGACTCCCGCACGGTCTACGCCGCCGACCTCGGACGCGAGGTCCGGGTGATCGACATCCCGGGCGCGGCCCAGACCGGCACCATCACGGCCGGCGGACGGTCCTCCTCGGTCGCCGTCACCCCCGAGGGCGACCGGCTTCTCGTCGTGGGACAGCGGGCGGACCGGGTCGAGATCTTCGACACCGCGAGCGGCGAGAAGACCGGGGAGATCCCGCTCGGCGCGGCCCTCACCGAGTACGCCTATCTCTCCACCGGCCCCGCCTGGGGCTGAGCGCACCACCGGACGGAGAAAGGAGCACCGCCATGGCCCGCCGCAGCCCGGGGGAGAGCCTCCTCGCGGTCACGTACACCGTGACCACCCGGCCCTCGCCCCTCCAGGTGTCCCAGGGCGCCACCCCGGCCCTGGCCTCCGTGGACGTGGTCCTCACCAACCACCGGGACGAGACCGTGGTCCCCGAGGAGATCGTCTTCGCCTTTCCGGTGGGGGACGGCCCCGGGGACCTCACGGCCAACCCCGGCGGTATCGAGCCCCGCCTCGACGACTCCAGACGCTGGCGGCTGGAGCCCGAGTCCGACCGCCCCGGCGCCTTTCTGCTCACGCCCAAACGCGGGGGCGAACTGGAGCCGGGGGAGGAGTTGGTGGTGACCTTCGCCCATATCCAGATCAATCCGGCGGTCGGCACCAGCAGGCTCACGGTCACCGAGGCCGTGGAGGGCGGCGGCGGACCCCAGCACGAGGACCACCCCCTGGCCAAGGTCCCCGCCGGGTTCACCGTCGGCGACCTCCGCCCCCAGTACCTCCTCGTCGAGAGCGGTGAGGGCGCCGTCCTCACCTGGCGCGGCGAGAGCGGGCCCGGGGCCGTCTACACCATGCTCCACGCCGGTGAGCCCGTCGATGTCACCCGGGTCAGACGCTGGGAGTCCCCAGCCCTCCACCAGGACACCGCGTTCACCCTGGTGGTCGAGGTGACGGTGGACGGCGGCACCGCCGAGTACGCGCTGAGCACCCTGGTCACCGTCGCCCGGCCCGATCTGACGGTCCGCCGTCTCACGGTCGGGGGCAGGGTCGCCCTGACCCCCGTCCCCGTGGAGTTCGCGCTCGACGACGATGTCCTCGTGCGCGAGTGCGCGGCGGAGACCGACGGCCTGCTGATCGGGCACATCCTCGCCGACGAGGACATCACCGACCCCGCCGCACCGGCGCCGACCCTCGCGGTGACCGTCACCGTCGGGCGAGCCGCCCGCCGCAGCAGTGTGCAGTCCCGGACCGCCGCCCGCTCACCCGAGGACCCGGGGAGCGGTCTGACGGCCCTGGTGCCCCGGGGAGCGGCCGTCCGGATCACCCGCGACGACCGCGCCGCGCACACCCACCGGCTCACCTGGATTCCGTTCGGCACCGGCGAACTGGGGACCGCTCCCGAGGCCGTGCCCTAGGTCGTCTCTTCCGGATCGCGCCGGGCTCGCGAGCCCCGGCACCGCGCCCCGCCGCGTTGTCGCCGGTCGCCGGCGCTCCGCGTGGGCTCCCTCCTCCGCCTCGCGATCCACGGCACCGGACCCCGCTCACCGGTCCGGCCCGATCCGAGAGAAACTCCCTAGCCACCCACCAGCAGGTTCACCCCGAGAACGACCATGGTCGTGGCGACCAGGCCGTCCAGCACCCGCCAGGAGGACGGCTTGGCCAGGGGACGGCTCAGCAGCCGCGCGCCGAAACCGAGCGCCGTGAACCAGCACAGGCTCGCGAGCACGGCCCCCGTGCCGAAGGCCCAGCGCAGCGGCCCGCGGTCGGCCGCGATGGAGCCGAGCAGCAGCACCGTGTCGAGGTACACATGGGGGTTGAGCCACGTCAGGGCCAGACAGGTGAGCACGGCACGGCGCCGGGACCCGCCGGGGGCGTCGCTCGCCCGCAGAGCCGAGGGGCGGAACACCCGCCGCGCGGCGACGAGTCCGTAGCCGATGAGGAAGAGACCACCCACCAGGGCGACCGTGGTCAGCGCCGCCGGCCAGGCCGTGACGAGCGCACCGATGCCGGCGACGCCCAGGACGATGAGCACCGCGTCGGACAGGGCGCAGATGCCCACGACGGGCAGGACCGCCTCGCGCCGGAGCCCCTGGCGCAGCACGAAGGCGTTCTGCGCGCCGATGGCGACGATGAGCGAGAGACCGGTGGTGAAGCCGGCGATGACGGTGATGAGTTCCTGGGGCATGCGGGCCACCGTAGAAAGCCCTGCGCCATCAGTACAGCTACGTTTTCTTCACTATCATGAGCGGATGTGATGAGAGAGCTTCCACTGGACCAGGTGCGGACCCTGCTGGCCGTGATCGACGAGGGGACGTTCGAGGCCGCGGCGAACGTGCTGCATGTGACACCGTCCGCGGTGAGCCAGCGGGTGAAGGCGCTGGAGCAGCACACGGGACGGGTGCTGCTGCTCCGCACCAAGCCGGTGCGGCCGACACCGTCCGGTGAGATCGTGGTGGGCTTCGCCCGCCGGCTCGCCCTGCTGGAGCGCGAGGCGCGGTCCGCGCTGGGCATGGCGGGCCCGGACGAGCCGATCCAGATGTCCGTCGCGGTGAACTCCGACTCGCTGGCCACCTGGTTCCTGGCGGCGCTCGGCAGGGTGCCGGAGGAGTGGCGGCTCTGCTACGAACTGCGCCGCGAGGACCAGGACCACACGGCCGCCCTGCTGCGCGACGGCCTGGTGATGGCGGCGGTGACCTCGTCGCCGGAGGCCGTGGCGGGCTGTTCGGCGCGCCTGCTGGGACATATGCGGTACGTCCCGGTGGCACAGCCCCGCTTCGCCGCCCGCCTGCTGGGCCGGGGGACGGACTCCGACCCGGTCGGCCTCCTGGCCGCTGCCCCGATGGTCTGTTTCGACCGGCGCGACGACATCCAGGACGCCTTCGTGCGGAGACTGCGGCCCGGCCTCCCGGCGAACCTCCGGCGCCACTGCGTGCCCACATCGGAGGGGTTCGTGGAGGCGGTGGCGGCGGGCATGGGCTGGGGCATGGTCCCCCTCGTCCAGGCCGCCCCGCTGCTCGCCTCCGGCCGTCTGGTCGACCTCGTCCCCGGCCACGCGACGGATGTCCCGCTGTACTGGCAGCAGTGGAAGCTGGACTCACCGGCGCTGGCCGCCGTGGCCGAGGCGGTGGCGGCCGAGGCCGCCGAAGCGCTGAGCGACCCGGAGCCGTCCTGATCGCCGCCGGAATACGGCGCTACGCCTCGGACAGGCTCCGCGCGGGGGCGCGGAGCCCAGGGCAGCGGCCCCGGGGCCGGACGGAGCCCCTGCCCCTCTCGCCCGCCGCGTGGCCCGCACTGTCGCGCCCGGCCCGCCGCCCGCCGCCGGTTCACGGACTCCCCGGCAGGGAAGGGGATCGAACCAGGAAGCAGGCCCTGACGCGTCCGCTCGGTGCGAGGGCCTCGACGGGGACGGCGGGGATCGACGGAGCCGGCGGGGCCAGGGGCGGATCGTCGGGCGGGGCTGCTTCCCGCCGCGCCGGGGAGCCGCTGCCCCGGACTCCGCGTGGACGGGTGACCGAGCGGCGCGGGCCACCCCGTCGGCCGCTGGCTCGACCGGGGGAACGGCCCGTCGCCCGTGGCGCGCCGGGCCGCCGTGCTGAACGGCGTCCGGCTCCCCGGGCCGCCGGAGGCCGGGGCGGCCCGCTGACGGTCGCGTACCCCGCCCCCGGTGTGTGCTCCCGCGCGCTCAGGGCCCCGCGTGGACCTGACAGGCCCACAGACTCGGTGTCCGCGGATACTCCTCCCGCACCTCGCGGACCGTCCGGTGCAGCGCCGCCGCCGTGCCCGCCACCTCCAGCGAACCGTCGGCCGCCGCCAGCCGCTCGTAGACACCCCGCGCGATCCGCGCTCCCACGATGTCGTCCACCTGCCACAGCGAGCCGATGACATGGGGGAAACCGGCCATCTGGAACGCGCTCACGATGTGCACCGACTCATCGGCCAGTCCGGGGCTGGTGCGCAGGGTGTCGCACGCCGACAGATAGGCCAGCCGCGCCCCGGGCAGCCGCAGCCGGGCCAGCTCGCGGACCGTCGGCGAACCCGCCGGCCCGTGCAGCACCAGCCGGGTGTCCGACGGGCGCAGCGGATCGCTGACGGCATGACAGGCGAAGTGCGCGTACGGGTGCTCCCGCAGCAGCCTCTCCACCGCGGCCCGGTTCGCCGCGCCGCCGTTCAGCACCACGGCACCGGGCAGCCGCTCGCCGAGCCAGCGGGCCTCCTCGCGCGCGCCCGGCAGCCCGGGCAGCCCCTCCGCGTCCGGGACCGCCACCACGAGCACCCGCCCCGGCGGGCCGGAACTCCCGCGCAGCCGGGCCCTGGCGTGGTGCAGCGCCCGCAGCGTCGGTGTGTACGAGGACACCACCAGGTCCAGCGCGCCCGGCCCGCCGCCCGCCGGGGCCGCCGCGTGCAGCGGAAGCGACCCGAGCGGCCCGCCCGGCGACCACCACAGTCTCGGCGGCAGCACCCCGGGGGCCGGGGGAGCGGTCAGCCCCAGCCACCCCAGCACCGGGCCGGCGACCGCCTCCCACAGCCACTCCAGCGTCCTCCGCACCTCCTCCTGCGCCCGCAGCGCCCCTTTCCGGCCGCACTCGGGCGCCGCCAGCAGCGCCAGCGCATCCTGGAAGCGCCCGGTGCGCGCGGCGACCTCCCGGGCGGTGAGCCCCGGCAGCGGTACCGCGCCGACCGACCCGGCGGTGATGACCAGCGCCCCGCCCGGCGCCCCGCCCGGTCCGCCCCCGGGCGACTCCGGGCCGCCGGGGGAGTGGACGAGCACCACCGGACCGTCCGCCGCCGTCGCCCGCAGCTCGCCCTCCTCCCACGCGCGGACCGGGCTGAACAGCCGCAGCCCGGGAAACCGGTCCCGGATACGGCCGATCAGCTCCCGCCACTCGGCCGCCGCCTCCTGCCGGGCGTCCGCGGCCGTCCCCCCGCCGTGCCCCGCCGGCGCCCCCTCACCGCCCTCACCCGCCCATGGCCCGCCCCCGGCGGTCGCCGCGTCCAGCCGCTCCCGCAGCCGGAGAAACCGGCCGGCCAGCTCCGGCGCGCGGGACGCCAGCTCGGTGAGGTCACCGGCCACGTCGAAGGCGTGCGAGAGCAGCACCCCCCGCGCCTGCTCCAGCAGCCGCACCGCGAGCCCCGGGTCGCCGCAGCGCAGCGCACAGGCCGCTGCCTCGGCACCCAGACCCACCGTCCGGCTCAGCCGGAACTCCTGGTCGTCGCGGACCAGATGGCGCGGCGAGACGGCGGGCAGCAGATCGACCGCCGTGGTGAAACCCTCCAGCGCCCGCTCCGGGCGGTCCAGCGCCGCCCATGCCCTGCCCCACTCCCGCGCCGCGTCCAGCCGGTCGGACGGCGCCCCGTGCGGCTCCAGGGCCCCGGCGCGGAACGCCTCCGCCGCCGCCGTCAGATCCGCCCGTGACGGGCCCCGGCCCCGGGGTTCCGCCAGCACCGTCCCCAGGTGCCACAGCCGGGCCGTGAGGTTGGGGTGCCCGGCCGGTGTCGCGTCCACCGCCGCGCGCAGCAGCGCGACCACCTCGTCCCGCGCCGCGCCCGACCCGGGCGCCCGCACTCCCGCGTACCGCGCCTGCGCCGCCGCCACCAGCGCGCCCGCCCGGTACGCCGCCCCGTGCGGAGCGTCCGCGACCACCCCGTCCGCCAGCGCCGCCGCCTCCCGCAGATACCGCCGCCGGCCGCTCACCCCGGCCAGCGTCAGCAGCGCCAGCGCCAGATTCAGCCGCCGCTGCGGCAGCAGCGGCTCCGTGTCCGGTGTCAGCCGCACCGCCTCCCGCAGCCGTTCCACCGCCCCGGCGACCGCGTCCGGGTCCGGCGCGCGCTCGGTGCCGTGCAGCATCGCCGCCCCGGTCGCCGACACGATCGCCGCCCGCTGGGCGGGCGGCAGCCCCGGCAGCGCCGCCGCCCGCTCCCGGCACTCCACCGCCTCCCGCAGATCCGCCGAGTCGTCGGCCAGCCGGAACCGCGCCAGCAGCGCGCCGCTGAGATTGAGCAGCCGCCCGCCGAGCATCGAGTGCTCCCCGGGGGTGAGCGCCACGCACGCGCGCAGCACCTCGACCGCCTCCGCCGGACCGGCCCCCGGCGCTCCCGCCCGATGGCCGGTGAGCAGCACACTTCCCAGGTCGTTGAGGACGGCGGCCCGCTGCGGATGCCCCGGAGGCGTCAGCGTCAGCGCCTCCCGCAGCCGCGCCACCGCCGTCGCCGCGTCCCCGGGGCCGCCGGCCCCGCGCTCGTACCGGGCTCGCAGCTCCAGACCGGTGTTCACCAGCCACTGAAGCCGCCGGCCCACCGGCTCCGGGCCGTCCGCGCCGCCGTCCTCCGGGACCTCGCCGGCCAGGGCCCGTTCCCGCGACCCGGCCGGGTCCGCCGGGTCGCCGCCGCCCCGGCCGCGCAACCGCAGCGCGGTCGCCAGCGTCTCCCGCGCCCTGGCCCGCCCCCGGGGATCGGACCACGGCGTACCGTCCGCCTCCCGCAGCAGAGCGATCGCCTCGGTGAGATCCGCCGGAGCCGCCACGAACCGGTACCGCAGGACCAGCGCCCCCGCCAGCGCCGCCAGCCCCGCGCCGCGCCCTTCCGGATGGCCCGGCGCCGCCCGCCGGAGGAGGGCGACGATCTCGTCGTGCTCCCGGGCGCCGCCGCCGTCCCGGGCCAGCCGCAACTGGAGCATCAGGCCCAGATTCCCCTGATACCGGCCGAGTTCGGGGTCGCGCCGGCCGGTCTGGTCCACAACGTCGCGGGCGGCGCCGATCGCCTCGTCCAGATCCTCCGGGTGGTGCCCGCGCTCGTACCGCTCGGCGAGCGACAGCGCGTAGTTGCTCAGCGCCGGCAGCCGGTCCGGATCGTCCTCCGGGAGGAGCCGCACGGTCCGCCGGATCATCCGCAGGGCGTCGTCCAGCAGATCCGCGTCGTTCCAGGCGCGGGCCGCCGCGAACTGAGCCGCCGCCAGATGCGACAGCAGCGACGCGTGCGCCGCCCGGTCGTCCTCCGGGGTGGCGAGCACCGCCAGCGTCCCGGCGCCGACGGCGGACGCCAGCAGCTCGTCCCGGGACCGGCCCGACCCCCGGAGTCCGGCGGCGAACGCGGCGAGCCGCCCGTCGTCCCCGGGACCCGCCCGCCGGGCACCCTCGGCCGCCGCCAGCGACGCCCGGCAGACCGCGTCCCACTCGGCAGGACCGTCCGCCCCGTCCGGACGCGGCCGGGTGCCGACGGGCACCGCAGCGAAGCCGGCGGCCAGTTCGGCCGGTACGGCGCCGGGGTCCGCCGCCCACACCGGATGCAGCAGCGTCCCCGCGCAGACGCCCTCGACCCTGCCCCGGCCCTCCCCGAGCGCCCCGCAGCGGGCCCAGTACAGCCATCCCGCCAGCCACCGGGCCGACAGATCCGTCCGGAGGTCGCACCCCCGCAGCAGACCCCTCAACTCGGCGTCCGCCGCCGGGCCGAACAGGGCCGCGGCCTCCCCGCTCTCCTCCGCCCGCCGCAGCCGGCCGGCCACCGCGCTCCGCCAGTCGATTCCCGCCATGCCCCGTCGGTCCTTCCCCCGTCACCGGTCCGTGTGCCAACTCTGCCCCGACTACGGCAGACTGATCACTATGACGGCATCGGACAGGACCCGGGAACGCGCCGCGTCCATCGCCGCGCTCTGCCTGTTCCTCGGCGAGGCCGGCGGCCCGCACCGAGGCGACCGGAGGGTCTCCGGAGCCGCCGAGCGGGCCCGCGAACTGCTCACCGGGGCCGCCCGGCCCGGGCTCCCCGACGACGCCCTCCGGGATCTCGACGAAGCCCTCGGGGCACTCGACGAAGCGCTCCGCGCGGCCGGGGACCCCCGCGGCCTCCGCGGTCGCGGCAGGGGCCCCGGGGGTCCCGTGCCCGGACCCGGGCTGCCCGGCCTCGGCCGGACCGTCAAGGTGGCGGTCTGCCCCGGCGAACTGCTGCCGTGCGGGCGCCGCGAACGCGCGAAGGACCTGTGGCCGGCTCCCGTCTGCGCGGCCCACGGCGGCCGGATGGCCAAGGAACGGCTCGGCCGGGAGCCGTGACCCGATGAACCCGCTGCTCGCCACGCTCGGCGGCAAGCTCACCGAGCGCTGGCTCAATCTGCTGGTCCTGCCCGGCGCGCTCTTCCTCGGGGCCGCCGCCGCCGGGACCACCCTCGGCCACGCCCACGCGCTCGACCCCGGCCGGCTGCGCGCCGCCCTGGACGACCTGGCCGCCCGCCCGGCGCTGGACCGCGCCGGGACAGCGGCCGTCGTGGTGGCCGCGGTGCTGCTGCTCTCCTCCGCGCTCTCCCTGGCGGCGCAGTTCCTCGGCACGGCGATCGAACGCCACTGGCTCCGCGAGACCCGCTTCCCGCTCTCCCGGGCCCTCGCCCGCCGCCGTGCGGCCCGCTGGGCCGAACTGGACCGGCGGGTCGGCGAGGCCATCACCGACCCGGACGCTCCCGCGGCCGGGATCGTACGCCTCACCCGCGCCCGCGACCGCCTCGCCCTGGCCCCGCCGACCCGCCCCACCTGGTACGGCGACCGGATGGAGGCCGCCGCCGAACGCGTCCTCGCCGTCTACGCCGTCGATCTCGCCGCCGTGTGGCCCCGGCTGTGGCTGATCCTGGCCGAACCGGCCCAGCGGCAGATCGAGACCGCCCGCGCCGGGCTCGCCGCCGCCGCCCGCCTGGCGGCCTGGTCCCTCGGCTGTCTCGCCCTCGCCGTCTGGTGGTGGCCCGCCCTCCTGGCCGCCGCCGGCTGCGCGGCGATCGCCCGCACCCGGGCCCGCGAGTCCGTCGAGGCGCTGGCGGAACTGGTGGAGGCGGCCGTGGACGTCCACGGCCGCGATCTGGCCGTGCTGACGGGCATCGCGGACCCGGAGACGGCGGAGCCGCTCAGCCGCGACGCCGGGGACCGGATGTCCGAGTACTTCCGCAAGGCCGGCTGAGACGCGGACCGGAGGCGCCGGCGCCGGTTGTGGGCCATGTCCCGGGCCCGGTTCGGGCGGCGGCCCTGGGAGACGCCCGCAGCGCGGAGGGGCCCCGGGACCACCCGCCCCGGCGCCGAGGGGTTCGCTCGCCGAAGCCGGTCGCGCGGGCGTCCTCACCGCCCTGTTGGCTGAAAGAAATCGCGCGCGCCGCTCCGGGCTCCGCGCGTACGGTCTGCCGATGGACGATCGGGATGGTTACTTCGGCGAGCGTGTCGCGGCGGTCTACGACCAGCGGGAAGGAGAGATGTTCGCCCCGGGCGTGGTGGACCCGACGGTTGACTTCCTGGCGGGTCTGGCCGGCGGCGGGCGCGCCCTCGAACTGGCAATCGGGACGGGGCGTATCGCGCTGCCGCTGGCCCGGCGCGGTGTCGAGGTCCACGGCATCGACGTCTCCCGGGCGATGGTCGGCCGGCTGCGTGCCAAGCCGGGTGGTGAGGCGATCGGTGTCACGATCGGTGATGTCGCGACGGCGAGGGTGGACGGGACGTTCTCCCTCGCGTATCTGCTCTTCAACACGATCATGAACCTGACGACGCAGGCGGAACAGGTGGCCTGTTTCCGCAACGCCGCGGCTCATCTGGAACCCGGTGGCCGCTTCGTGATCGAGGTGATGGTTCCCGATCTGCGCAGACTCCCGGCCGGGCAGAACGCCGTGCCCCACCACGTGGGCCCGGATCGGTGGGCCGTGGACATCTACGATGTCGCCACCCAGGCGACGAGTTCGAACTACATCGCGTTCGCCGACGGCCGGGGCGAACTCTCCTCGATTCCCTTCCGGTACGTATGGCCGTCCGAACTCGATCTGATGGCCCAGCTGGCCGGGCTGACACCGCGCGAGCGGTGGGACGGGTGGACGAGGGAGCCCTTCACCAGTGAGAGCCGCCGGCACGTCTCGGTCTGGGAGAAGCCCGTCGGCTGAGACCGAGGCGCACCGTTCCCGCCCGGGTGCCGGCCTCAGCGCCTGGAGCCCCCTGCTCCCGGCCTCCGCGCGGACCAGGGCCGCCCGGCTCCGCCCCCGCCCCCGCCTCGTGGGGCGTCCTCTCCCGGCGGCTCCCGGGGGCGGCCCCGGCGGGCCCGGTCGGCCGACCGGGCCCGCCGTGCGAGGACCGTGTCAGGAGGCGTACGGCAGCAGCCCCCGGTCGATCCCCTCCCACGCGGTCCTCAGCTCCGCCAGCAGCCCGGGCTGTACGGCGGCCTGGTCGGCCTGCTCACGGAGGTCCTCGGAGAGCCGGTAGAGGCGGTCCCTGCCGTCCTTTCCGCGGTAGTACTTCCACTCGCCGCGCCGCAGCGCCCGCTCCCCCCGGACCCGCCAGAACAGGTCGCGCGAAGGTGCCTCGGCGCCGTGGAGCAGATAGCCGGCGAGGCTGACACCGTCGAGCGGGTACGCCGGATGCGGCCGCGCGCCGCCCACCTCCAGAAGGGTCGCCGTCCAGTCGGGGGAGTACACCGGGACCCGGCTGACCTGCCCGCCCTCGATCCGCGCGGGCCACCGCAGGATCGAGGGCACCCGGATACCGCCGTCCTGGAGCGACCCCTTGTTGCCGCTGAGCGGCCAGTTGTACGAGAAGCGCTCGCCGCCGTTGTCGCTGGCGAAGAACACCAGGGTGTCCTTCTCCTGCCCGGACCGCTTCAGGGCGGTGAGCACCTTGCCGACCGAGCGGTCGAGGTCCTCTACCATCTGCCGGTACTTCGCCAGCGAGCCCCCGTCCTGGTGCCACAGCGCCCGCCGGTCGCCCGCCTTGATCCGGCGGACGATCTCGGCGCTGGTCTCCTCGTCGCCGTCGGCGATCCATGGCCAGTGCGGGGTGGTGAAGTTCAGGTTGAGCAGCCAGGGCGCGCGCCCCTGGTCGCGGCTGACGTACTCGACGGCCCGCTCGGTCAGGACGCGGGTGTAGTAGCGCAGGTCCCTGTACTCGGCGTCGCCCTCGTAGAGGTCGTACTCCCCACCGGAGCTCAGCTTCGAGTAGTACTCCAGCGCCCCGCCGAAGTTGCCGAAGAACTCGTCCCAACCGGACCGGGTGGGGCTGTAGTCGGGCAGATGGCCGCAGTGCCACTTGCCGATCAGCGCGGTGCGGTACCCGCTGTCGCGCAGGAGCGAGGCCAGGGTGGGATGGGTGGGTTCGAGCCCCACCGAGCGGTCCGCTATCGGCTCGGCGAGCCCGCCTTTCGTACGGCCCGGGTAGCGGCCGGTGTAGAGGCTGAACCGGGTGGGCGAGCAGGTCGCGGAGCCGCTGTACGCGTCGGTGAAGCGCACACCCTGCCGGGCGAGCCGGTCCAGATGGGGGGTGCGGATCTCCGGGGCGCCGTAGGAGGACAGATCGGCCCAGCCCAGGTCGTCCCCCAGGATGAACAGCACGTTGGGGCGGCGGGCGCGCCCGCCGGGGGCGCGGGTGGCGCGGAACGGACGTTCGCCGGGAGGCGTTGCGGCGCTGTCGGCGGCGGCGTCGGCGGCGGCGGAGAGTCCGAGGGCCGCCGCGGCCCCGGCGGCGGTACCGCCGAAGGCGCGCCGGGACAGAGGGGAGTCGAAGGAGGTCACAGGGGTGCTCCAGGGCAGGGATGCGGGCTCCGGGGGTGCGTGGCACCGCGCGGAGACGGGGGCCGGGAGCCGGGACGGGGACCGGGGCTGCCGGGTGAGGGGAGCGGCGTGCCGGGGCGTGCCGGATCAGCCGGAGGGCTGACGAAGCGTCAGAGGAGGGCGGGGTGCGTCAGACGCGACGACAGATGGCGCTCGCGACACGGACCAGGTCGACGTGGCGGCGCTCCACAAGACGGACCCGCAGGTCACCCAGTGGCTGCATGGCTCCAGACCCTCCCCGATCCCCTTCCTCCTGTCAACGGCCCGCCCACCCCTCGAACCTCCGCCGGAGCCCGGCCGGCAGCGAGCACCCCGCTCTCCCCGGGCCGGGCGGTGTGCCCGCCGCCGCGCCGCACCGGGAGGCACCGCGCCACGGTGACGACAGGTGCCTGATCCGCGACGGAGAGTCCGGTCGCCGCCGGGGCCGCGAACGGGCTGGTGCGCGCGGTCGGCGGAACCGGGTAACCTCTTTGACATGTTCTTCCAGGCGCCGATTCACGAGTGAGAGCGTGATGGGCCGCCGCTGACGTCCTTCGATGTCGCCGCCCGTCCCCCACCGATGAATCCGTAGATTACTTCACCTTACTTACCGGGAGAGCCCGTGACCGTGAGCAAGAACATCAACAATCCCGTGGGCATGGGTGGCGGCCAGCGCAAGAGGCTGTCCCGCGCCGAACGGCAGAACAACGGCCCGCACCGCAACCTCGACCGCCAGAGCGCGGCCGACCAGAAGGCGGAGCTGGTGCGCAAGATGCGCGAGAAGGCGGGCGCGGCCGGGAGCGCCGGGCAGGCGGGCGACGACACCGCTCAGAGCTGACGTCCACCGCCCCGGGGCGGCACCGCACGGACAGGGCCCGGACCGCGACACGCGGTCCGGGCCCTGCGCTGCCTGTTGCCGCCCCGGGGCGGTGGACGACAGGGGCGGTGCCGAGGGTGTCCCGTGCGAGCTGCTGTGCGTGCCGGTGGCGCTGCGGGACGCGGTGCGGCGCCGGGAGATCCGGGTAGTGGGGGCGAACCGGTGGCGCGGCCCGGAGGGCGACCCGCCGGCGGACTTCGAGGGACCGGGCAGGTCCCGCGCCGGTTCACCCGGTCCCGCGCGGGAGGACCCGGGCGTCCCGGAGGCCGTCGGGACGGCGCACGGCGAACGCGCCGCCCCCAGCGGCGGGGCCGCAGCCCCGGGCAGTCGCTCGGCGCCGCTCGCCACCCGGCGGCGGCCCTGCGAGAACAGGGCCCGGACCTGCGGGGCGGGTTCCGGTGCGGCCGGCGGCCGGAGAGCGCCGGGGCGCGGGCGCGCGCGTCAGTTCTCGCCGGCCGACGGGTCCATCCACACGACCTCCCAGGTGTGTCCGTCCGGGTCGTCGAAGGCCCGGCCGTACATGAAGCCGTGGTCCTGGGTCTCGCCGGTGAGTGTTCCGCCTGCCGCGACGGCCTTCTCCACCAGTTCGTCGACCTTCTCCCGGCTCTCCGCGCTGAGCGCGAGCAGCACCTCGCTGGAGGTGGTCGAGTCCACGATCCGCTTCTTCGTGAACTCGTTGTACTTCTGGTGGGTGTGCACCATCACGACAATGGTGTCGCCGAGCGGTATCGACGCCGTGGTGTCGTCGCTGAACCGGTCATTGATCGAGTAACCCAGTTCGGTGAAGAACTTCCTGGACACGTCGAGGTCGCGGGTGGCCAGGTTGATGAAGATCATCTGCTGGTGCATGGCTGGGTCTCTCCCGGGGTCGTCATGGTGTTCGAGAGGGTGGACCGGGCCGTGGCGCGGAACTCATCGGTGGCCCTCCGGGGATTTTCCGGATTCCGGTGGTCGCCCTCACGGTCGGCGGGCCCGGAAGGCGGGCGGACGGCTCCCGCGCCGCTCCGGCCGGGCGGCGCGGTGGCCCGGCCGGAGCGGCGCTCACGGGGTGCTCACGCCGCGTTCGGGCCCACGTCCGCCGGGGTCAGCGGGGAACGGACCGGTGCCGCCGTCGCGTACTGGTCCGAGCCGATGTCACGGCTGCCGCCACGGGGGTGGCCGTCGATGTCGTCGTTCACGGGATGGGCCGTCGGCACGGCCGCGCCGATGGCCGGGCTGCCCGGCGAGAGACGGAACACCCCGTCGGCCCCCTGCTGGAGACGGGGATCGGCGCGGACGAAGCCGCCGGAGGGGACGGTCCCGTCGGCCGCCCGGCCCCAGAGCAGATTGCCCTGCCAGGTGAAGCCGGTGTGCTGCCCGAGCGCGACCAGGCTGCCCGCGTCGGCGACCAGGATGTTGTTGCTGAGGACGGCGTTCCGGGGCTCGTGGGCGCGGTTCTCGCCCACGATGGCGCGGGCGTTGCGGGCCAGGGTGTTGTGCGTGATCAGCGCGCGGTCGCAGGCGTCGTAGCCCCGCCGCTGCGCCGGCGGCTCGCCGGGGACGTGGTCGCGGGCGGTACCGCTGCCGATCACGAGGGCGCGCCCGGACAGTCCCGTCAGATGGTTGTTGAACACCGTGTGGTCGTTCCCGTGGAGACGGATGCCCTCGGTCCCGCCGATGAGGTGGTTGCCGTGCACCAGCGTGCCGTTGCCGTGGCGCAGCACGATGCCTCCGGCGCAGTCGCGGAGGGTGTTGTGGCGGATGACGTTGCCGGAGGACTTCACCGAGATGGCCTCGGGGTCTCCGTCGCACTGCTCGAAGAGGTTGTACTCCACCACGGCTCCGGCGCTGTCCATCGCGCGGTGGCTGACGCCGAGCCGGATGGACTCGCCGCCGTTGTCCCCGGGGTAGGTGTGGCGGGCGAAGTGGTTGCGGAGGACGCTGAGGCCCTTGACCATCGTCTCCCGGTCGGGGTCGACGGGTCCGTCGGGTCCGTCGGCGACGAGGAACACGCCCTGGGTGGAGCGGTCGTGGAAGTGGTTGCGGTCGATCTTGACTCCGTCCGCCTTCACCACGACCCAGTCCACGCCCGCGTTGTCGGCGAATCCGAAGTCGTTGCGGGTGAGCCGGATGTCGGAGCAGTCCGCCGGGATCACCAGGGACTGGTGCTGCCGGAAGGCGAAGCCGCTGATGGTGACGGAGCTGGAGTCGCGCAGGACGAAGCTCCGATCGCCCTGGAGCACCGCGCCGCCCCGGCTCTGGGAGACGATGGTGATGTGCGTGCCGGCGCCGTGCCTGCCCGCGATCCGGATGCCGCCGGCGGGAACGGTGTAGGTGCCGTTGGCCAGGACGATCCGGTCACCGGGCGCGGCACGGTCGATCTCCCGCTGGAGGTCGGCGATGGAGCTGACGGTCACCGTGGCGGCGGACGCGCCGGTGGTGGTCAGGGCCGTGATCGGTGCGGTCGCGAAGGCCGCGCCGATCAGAGTGCCGGTGAGGAAGGTACGTCGCTGCATGGGGCCTCTTCTGCTGGGGGAGCCTTGTGGGCCTCCCGTGAACCCGGGCCCACGCCATGGGCCCGCCACGGGGAAGGAGGGGGCCGGGGCGCTTCGGGTTCCCTCACCGTTCCCGCGAGTTCGGGTTGTCCGACGGGCACATCGCCCGCCTCCGGGCGAGGTGGGCCCGACACGATCGCGAGTACGCCGGTGTGCGGGTGCGGGTGCGGGTGCGGGTGCGGGTGCGGAGCGCGGGTGCGGGTGCGGGCGCGGGCGCGGGCGCGGAGCGCGGGTACGCCGGAGTCCGGTGTTCCGGTGCGGCCCGGCCCGGTTCGCGCTGGAACGGCGGCAGCCGGAACCCCGGCCCGAGGGCGTGCGCGCGCCGCCGCCCCCGACGGGAGGGCCACGCCACCACCACCGTGCGACCGCGATGGCGCTGTGCGGTTCCTCCGTCGCTTGACGTATCGGGAGCCGTGGTTGTGGGTCCCGGCCACCCGGTGGGCTCGCCGCGGCTCGCGCCACGCGGACACGCGCCGCCGCGCCGGAACATCTAGTGTGACGTTCAATCAAAATGGTGGAAAATACTACATAGTGCTACTTTTGTCTCATGCGTCGTATGACGGTCGACGACCGGCGGATGAGACGTGAACTCGGCTATGTCGCGGTCCAGCGGGCCGGCGCCGACGACCGGGGGCGGACTCTCTCACGGCTGATCGCCGCGGTCGTCCCCCACGACGCCTTCACCCTCGTCGGCTCCGACCCGGCGATCGGCCTCGGTTTCGGGAGCTTCAGCTTCTGGCACGGATTCCCGCCCGGGCTCGTCAAGGACCTCGTCCGCCATCGCCATGAGCAGGACAGCCCCTGGTGCGCCGACCCGGCCGTCCCGGGCGCCGCCCCCACCCACATCGTCACCGTCGGTGACCCGCTCCTGCCCCCGGCCGACCGGATGCGCGCCGAGGTCCTCGCGGCACACCGGGCCGCGTCCGAACTCCGCCTGCTGCTCCGCGACGAGCACGGCGTCTGGGGGATGCTCGCCCTGATCCGCTTCGAGGGCGGGCAGCCCTTCGACACGCAGGACGCCCGCCTGGCCGCCCTGCTCTCGCCCGCGCTGATCGGCGCCGTCCGGCGGCACGTCCTCGCGGGCCCGCTGCTGCCCGCCGCCCCGGCGCTCCCGGCCGGGGTGATCACCATGGGGCCCGACCACCGCGTCAGGACGGTCAGCCCGCAGGCCGTCGCATGGCTGGACCTCTTCCGTACGCGCGGCCGGCAGGTCGTCCCGGAGTGGATGCCCGAGGTCTTCCTCATGGCGCTCTCCCTCGCCACCCGGAGCCCGGACCGCCCGGGCGACAGCACGGCGCCGCTCGTCTGCTCCCCGCCCGCCGTCTGCGGACGCTGGATCGTCTGCCAGGGACAGACGCTCGGCGACGAAGGGGATGTCGCGCTGGTGATCGAGGCCCCTGTCGGCGACCTCGTCCTGCCCTCGTTCTGCGCCTGGTACGGCATCACGCCCCGTGAACACGACGTCATCGACGAACTCCGCTCGGGCGCGGCCACCCAGCGCATCGCCCGCCGCCTCGATCTCTCGGTGCACACGGTCAACGACCACCTCAAGGCGGTCTTCCGCAAGACGGGCGCGGACGGTCGCGACGAACTCATCGCCGCACTGGGCCACTGACCACCCGCCGCACCGGGTGACCGACCCGACCGACCCGACCGGCCCGACCGACACGACCGGCCGGACCGGCCCGCCCCGGGTCCCGCCCCGCTCCCGGCACCTCACCGTCTGACCCCGCCCCGGACACCACCGGTGCCTTGCCCCGCGCCGCCTCCCTGCCCGCCGCCACCCCCTGAACCCCCCAGAACTCGGGATACCCCTGTCCGCCGCCCCGGCACAGACTCGGAGAGCACGCACGCACCCTCCCCGTTCGGACCGTCCTGATGATCTCCCCCGGAGACCCGCGCCCCGACCCGACCCGGGCCGGCCCCGGGACCGGGACCGGACCCCGACCCGGACGGACGACCGCGCCCCCGCCGCGCCCCGAGTACCCGAGGAGACCCCCCCATGACCCCCATCGCCCCGGCCCCCGCCGCGCCCCGAGAACCGCTCACCGGGTACGCGCCCCCGCGTCCCGAGCCCCCGCGCCGGCATGTCCTCGTCTCCGGTGTCTCCTCCGACGCCCACACCTGGAACCTCGTCTTCCTGCATCTGCTCCTGGAGGAGATGGGGTACCGGGTGACCAACCTCGGCAGCTGCGTCCCCGACGACCTGCTGATCGACACCTGCCGCCGGCTGCGCCCCGACGCCCTGGTGATCAGCAGCGTCAACGGCCACGGAGCCCTGGACGGCGGCAGGGTCATCACCCGGCTGAGGCACCACCCCGAACTGCGGCGCCTCTTCGCCGTCATCGGCGGCAAGCTGGGCGTCGACGGCACTGCCGGCGCCCATGGGCCCCGGCTGCTCGCCGCCGGGTTCGACGCCGTCTTCGAGGACGGCGGGGTGGCCGAGGACTTCCGCCGCCGCCTCCACCGGGCCGTACCCGTGCTCGCCGGCGCCCACGGGACGGCGGCCCCCCGGATCGAGCACCGCCCCGCGCGGCGGAGCGCGTACCCGCGCGCCCCCGGGACCACGGACGGCATCGAGCCGCCCCGAGGGCGCGCCACCGTGGAAGGAACGCCATGAAACCCCCGTACCGCCCCGGACGGAACACCGTGGAGGCCCGCGCACCCCGGGGGAACGCCGTGCGCCCCCGGCCGGTCTCCGCCTTCGCCGCCGCCGTCGAGGCCGCGCGCCGCCGCGGAGAGCTGGTGGTGCAGCCCCGTATGGGCTTCCCCGACCCGTCCGCGATGCGGCACGGGCTGCTGGCGGTCCGCGCCGCGCGCGCCCGCACGGTCGGCACCGTCACCCTCGACAGCTACACACGCGTCGGCGACCACGCCCGAGCCCGCGCCGCCCTCGGTTCCGGGGCCGCCCTCAACGGCTACCCGCTCCTCGCGCACGGCGCGGGAGCCACCCGGCGGATGCTGGAGGGGCTCGTGGACGGGGCGTCCGGCTTCGCCGTGCAGATACGCCATGGCTCGGCCGACCCGTACGCCATCGTGCGGGCCCTGCTGGACTCGGGGCTCGACGCCACCGAGGGAGGCCCGGTCTCGTACTGCCTGCCCTACAGCCGCACCCCGCTCGCCGCTTCGGTGGACGCGTGGGCCCGCGGCTGCGAACTGCTCGCCGAGCGCTCCGGCGGCGCCGCCCATCTGGAGAGCTTCGGCGGCTGTCTGCTCGGGCAGCTCTGCCCGCCCTCCCTGCTGGTTGCGATCGCTCTGCTGGAAGGGCTGTTCTTCCGCCGGTACGGGCTCCGCAGCATCTCCCTCAGCTACGCCCAGCAGACCAGCCCCGCCCAGGACGCCGAGGCGCTCGCCGCGCTGCGGACCCTCGCCGCCGCGTACCTCCCCGGTGCCGATGTGCATCTCGTCCTCTACACCTACATGGGCGTGTTCCCGCGCTCCCGGCACGGCGCGCTGCGGCTGCTGCGGGCCAGTGCCGAACTCGCCGCCCGCAGCGGTGTCGAGCGGCTCATCGTGAAGACCCCGGCCGAGGCCCACCGCATCCCCACCGTCGGGGAGAACGTCCTCGCCCTGGAGGAGGCGGCCGGCGCCGCCCGGCGCACACCGCGCCCGGAGGCCGCCCACCGCGACGGAGCCGGCGGCGAGTTCGGCGTCCTCGCCGAGGCCCGCACCCTGGTGGAGACCGTCATCGGCCTCGCGCCCGATATCGGCACCGCCCTGATCCGCGCCTTCGCCACCGGGCTGCTGGACGTGCCGTACTGCCTGCATCCCGACAACGCCAATCGCGCGCGAGGCTTCATCGACCGGCGCGGCAGTCTCCAGTGGCGCGGCGGCGGCGCGATGCCGGTGCGCGCGGCCACCGGTCCCGAAGGACGGCCGCTGAGGGCCGGGGAACTGCTCGACATGCTCGGGTACGTCCAGCGGGCCCACGACCGCGAGCCGGAACCCCTCGCCCTCGCCCCGGCCCCGCCCGGGTCCCCGCGACAGAAGAGGTGAGAACCCCGTGCGACACACTCCGCCCCACCCCGTGCACACCCCGCCCCACCCCGTGCGCGCCGAGGACCCGCCCCCGCCTACCCGGGGGAGGCCCCCCGGCCGGAGACGAACGACGGGAACCGCCATGCCCGGAACGACCGCCCCCGCCCCCGCCCTCACCCTCGCCGTCGTCGGCGGCGGCCCACGCGGCATCGCCGTGCTGGAGCGGCTCGCCGTGCGCCTGGACGAGGCGGCCGGACGAGCCCGGCGCGCCGGCCTGAGACCCGCCGCCGTCACCCTCCACGCCATCGACGCCCACGAGGTCGGCGCGGGGCGGATCTGGCGCACCGACCAGTCCGGCTGGTACACGATGAACACCGTCGCGGGCCAGGTCACCATGTACTCCGGCGGTCCCGACGGCGGGCCGCCGCGACCGGGCGCCGGGCCCTCGCTCGGCGAATGGCTCGCCGCCCACGCCCGGCCCGGCGAACGCGTCACCGGACCCGACGACTACGCCCCCCGGGCCGTGTACGGCCGCTACCTGCGTTCGGTGCACCGCTCGATCGCCGCCCATCCGCCGCCCCGCACGCGGCTCGTCTCCCACACCGCGCGGGTCGACACCCTCGTACCCCTGCCCGGGGGCGGCTACCGGCTCACCCTGGACCGTCCCCCGCACACCCTGCGCGCCCACGCGGTCCTGCTCGCCACCGGCCACCCGCGCAACGAGCCCGAGGCATCGGAGCGCGAGATGCTGTGCTTCGCCCACCGCCACCCGGGCGTGCGCTACGTCCGTGGCGACGCGGCGGCCGACCTGGAGGCCGAACTCGGCGAGTCCGCCGTCCCGCCCGGTGCCCCGATCGCCGTACGGGGGCTCGGACTCTCCTTCTACGATGTGCTGCTGACCCTCACCGTGGGCCGGGGCGGGCGCTTCGTCCGCGCCCCGGGCGGAACCCTGCGCTACGAACCCGGAGGCCGGGAACCGCGCATCCTCGCGGGCTCTCGCGGCGGGCTCCCCATTCCCGCGCGCGGACGCAACGAGAAGAGCCCCGGCCACCGTCACCGCGCGCTCTTCCTCACCCCGTCCGCGCTCGCCGCCGCCCGCGCGCGGCGTGCCACCGCCACGGGCGGCGACTCCCGGCTGGACTTCGCCGAGGACGTTCTGCCGCTGCTGCTGAAGGAGGTGGAACACGTCTACTGGACGGCGCACGTCCGGTCCCGCTCCGGGGCCCGGCGCGCCGCCAGCTTCGCCGTGCGCCACGCCGCCGCCCTGCACGAGGGCCGCGACGCCGCGGCGCTCCGCGCCCGCGAAGGGCTGGGCGACATCCCGCCGCTCGATCTGGCGGCGCTCGCCCGGCCGTTCGCCGACGAGGACTTCTCCGGCCCCGGGGAGTTCCGCGACCGGGTCCTCCGCGCCGTGGACCAGGATCTGGCCGAAGCCGCCCTCGGCAACGTCGGCGGCCCGCTGAAGGCCGCGCTCGACGTCCTGAGGGACATCCGCTCCACCCTCCGCGACGCGGTCGACCACGGCGGTCTGCTGCCCCGCTCCCACCGGGACGACTTCGTGCGCGGCTTCCTCCCGCTCAACTCGCTTCTGTCGGCGGGCCCGCCCGCCGAACGCGTCGAGCAGCTCCGCGCGCTGATCCACCGGGGCCTGGTCGAGATCGTCGGCCCCCAGACGGTGTTCCGGGCCGACGAGGAGCGCGGCCGGTTCACCGTCTCCTCACCCCGTGTGCGGGGCTCCACCCGCACGGCCGCCGTGCTCGTGGACGCCCGCGTCCCCGCGCCGGATCTGCGCCGTGACACCTCGCCTCTGACCCGATGGCTTCTCGCACAGGGGCTGATCAGGGAGTTCGTCACCGTGAGCCCCGACGGGGAGAGACACCCCACCGGCGGACTCGATGTCACCGACGGCTGCGGCCGGGTGCTGAACGGCCGGGGCGAGCCGATGGCCGGCCTCTACGCCCTCGGCATTCCCACCGAGCACACCCGCTGGTTCACCCAGGTCGGCGCGGGCCGGCCCGGGGTGCCCACCCGCTTCCACCAGGAGGCCGACGCGGTCGCCGCCGCGATGCTCGCCGACCGTCCGTCGGCGCGGGCCGCCGGGCCGCTCCGTCCCCGTCCCCGTCCCGCACGAGGACGCCCCGCCGCCGCTCCACCGGCCTCCCCGGAGCCGTACCCCTGCGCGCCGGAGCCGTACCGCCCAGCGCCGGAGCCGGCCGTGTCCCCGCACCCCACCGGGAAGGCCTCGCACCCCACCGGGAAGGCCCCGCGATGAACACCCGACCCCCCTGCCCCACGGCCGTCTTCCGGGCGGCGCGCGACACGCTGCTGCGGCACCGCACCGATCCGGCCGCCGCCGGCCGGGACTTCCGGTGGCCGCGCCCCGCCGCCTTCAACTGGGCGCTCGACTGGTTCGACGCCGTCGCCGCCGACCCGGCCCGGCGGGACCGAACAGCGCTGCGCCTGGTGCGCGGAGCCCGCCCCGAGGACGACACCGTCCTCACCTGGGGCGAGCTGTCCCGCCGCTCCGCCCGGCTCGCCAACTGGCTCCACGGCCTCGGCCTGAGGCGGGGCGACCCCGTTCTGCTGCTGCTCGACAACCAGGAGGCGCTGTGGGAGACCATGCTCGCCTGCGTCGGACTCGGCGCCGTCCTGGTCCCGACCTACATCACCGCCACCGCCCCCGAACTCGACGACCGCGCCGAACGCGCGCGGGTGCGCTGCGTCGTCGCCGACGCCGCGCTGATCGAGCGTTCGCCGGGATGGCGCCCCGATGTCCCCCTCGCGATCGCCGTACCGGCCGCCGGGCCCGGCTGGACGTCGTACGAGGACCACCGCGCGGCCTCGGCGGCCTTCCGCCCCGACGGTCCGACGGGCGCCCACGACCCGCTGCTGCGGTACTTCACCTCCGGCACCACCACCCGGCCCAAGCTCGTCGAGCACACCCACACCAGCTATCCGGTCGGCCATCTCTCCGGCATGTACTGGAACGGCCTGCTCCCCGGCGACGTCCACCTCAACCTCTCGGCGCCCGGCTGGGCCAAACACGCCTGGAGCTCCTTCTTCACCCCGTGGAACGCGGAGGCCGCCGTCGTCGCCCTGGACTCGGTGGCGTCCGCCCGGCCGGACGCCGTCCTCGACGTGCTGCGCACCCGCGCCGTCACCTCGTTGTGCGCCCCGCCCGCCGTGTGGCGCGCCCTCCTCGCCGAGGGTCCCGGACCCCGTCCGCCCGCGCTGCGGGAGGCGGTCTCCGCCGGTGAGCCCCTGGACGCGGGGCTGCTCGACTCCTTCCGGCGGGCCTGGGGAATCGATGTGCGCGACGGCTACGGCCAGACCGAGACCACCGCCCGCCTCGGCTGGACGCCGGGCACGAGCCCCCTCCCCGGCCATATCGGCAGCCCTCTGCCGGGCTGCGGGGCCCTGCTGATCGACCCGGACACCGGACGCGAGGCCGCCACCGGAACGCCCGGTGAGCTCTGTCTCGACCTCGCGGAGCACCCCGTCGGACTGATGCGGGGCTATCCGGACGACCCCGTCCGCACCGCCGAGACCTTCGCCGGCGGCCTCTACCGCACCGGGGACCTCATGGTCCGTTCCCCGGGCGGAGTGCTGCGCTGTCTGGGACGCACCGACGACCAGTTCAACTCCTTCGGCCACCGCCTCTCCCCGCAGGAACTGGAGGCCGCCGTGCTGCGCTGCCCGGCCGTCCGCGAGGCCGCCGTCGTCCCCGTGCCGGACCCGGCGGGCAGCCGGGTCCCCAAGGCGTACGCCGTCCTCGCGCCCGGAGCCCGCGCCGGCACCGCCGCCGAAGCGGTCTTCGCCCTGCTGCGGGCCGAACTCCCGGAGGAGAAGCGGATCCGCGCCCTGGAGTTCCGTGCCTCACTGCCGCGCACCCCCTCGGGGAAGGTGCGCCGCGCGGCCCTGCGGGACGCGCCCCCGGGGACGGAGCACCGGCCGAGAGCCCCGGGAACCCCGCCGACGACACGCTCCGGGGGTCCGGCGCCGGTGTGACCGTCCGCCGCGGCCGCACGTCTCCGGTCCTCCCCGGAAACGCTCCCCGGCGGCCCCGGCGGCCCGCCGGGAACGCCGTCGACGCCGTCCCGATCCCGTCCTCGGCGGGACCGGGACGGCGTCGACGAGGACGGGATCGGCGGACAGGCCCCTGGCCGGACGGTGCGGGCGCGGGCGCGACGCCCGGGCCGGCGGAGCCGTCCCCGACCTGTCGGCCCGGGCACGGCCCCTCTCCGCCCGCCCCGGCGGGGACGACACGTCCTCCGCCGGACGCCCGGCCCGTGGCCGCTCCGTCCGTTCCGGAGCACGTCCCGTTCGCGCGCCCGGTCCGGGGCGTCCTCCCCGGGCCCCGGCGCCTGTCCCCGCCGCACGCCGCACGCCGCACGGCGTGTTCCCGTGAGGACGGGTCCCCGGCGGCCCGGCGCCGGCTCAGCGGTAGTAGACCGCCGTCCGCTTCCCGTCGACCTCGTGGACCTGGACGGGAGTGTCGAACACCTCGCTGAGCACCTCGGCGCGCATCATCGCGTCGACCGTGCCGGAGGCGGCGACGCGGCCGTCGCGGAGGGCGATGATCCGGTCGGAGTAGGTGGCGGCGAAGTTGATGTCGTGGACGATCAGGACGACGGTCTTGCCGAGTTCGTCGGCGGCGCGGCGCAGCTGGCTCATCATCCGCACGGAGTGCTTCATGTCCAGGTTGTTGAGCGGCTCGTCGAGCAGGACGTACCGGGTGTCCTGGGCGAGCACCATCGCCACATAGGCGCGCTGCCGCTGTCCGCCGGAGAGCTGGTCGAGATAGCGGTGCTGGAGGTCGCCGAGGTGGAGGAATTCGAGCGCCTCGTCGATATGGGCGATGTCCTGCGGGGTCAGCCGTCCCCGACTGTGCGGGAAACGCCCGAAGGAGACGAGTTCGCGCACGGTCACCCGGGCGGTGAAGTGGTTCTCCTGGCGGAGGATGGACAGCGTCCGCGCCACGTCCTGCGACTTGGCCCGGTGCACGTCGAGACCGTCGACGGTCACGGTGCCCGACGTCGGCTCGGCGAGCCGGCCGATGATGGTCAGCAGCGTGGACTTGCCGGCGCCGTTGGGGCCCACGAGCGAGGTGACCCCGCCCGCCGGTATCCGCCCGGACACCGGGCCGAGCACGACGTCGTCGCCGTACGCCTTGCGGATGTCGGTGAACTCGATCACAGGGTGCCCTTCCGGAGGAGATGGACGAGGAAGATCGCCCCGCCGAGGAACTCGATGACGACGGTGAGCATGCCGGAGGCATAGAACACGTGCTCCATGACGAACTGGCCGCCCGCCAGGGTGATCAGTCCGATGAGGAACGCCATCGGCAGGACCACGGAGTGCCGGTGGGTGCCGGACATCTGGTAGGCGAGCATCGCGGTGACGAAGCCGAAGAAGGTCATGGGGCCCGCGAGCGCGGTCGACATCGCGATCAGCAGGGAGATCAGCAGCAGCATCAGCGACAGCTCGCGCTTGTGGGCGATGCCCAGGTTCGTGGCGGCGTCCCGGCCGAGGAGCAGCGTGTCGAGCCGGTGGCGGCGCTGCCAGACCACGGCCGCGACGACCAGGCAGACGATGCCCGCGACGGGCAGATACTCCGCCTCGGCGCTGCTGAGCCGTCCGAACAGCCGGGCCGAGAGCACGTCGTACTCGGCCGGTGAGAGCAGCCGCTGAAGGAAGTCGGACAGACTGCGGAAGGCCAGCCCCAGCACCACACCGACCAGCAGCAGCACATGGATGCTGCCCTTGCGGCCGGAGAACAGCCAGCCGAACAGCAGCATCGTGAAACCGGCCATCAGCAGTGTCTGGGTGACGAGCTTCGGCAGCCCGTCCGTCACGGCGAGCACACTGCCGCCGAAGACGGAGACCAGGAGGGTCTGCATCAGGATGTAGACGGAGTCGAACCCCATGATCGACGGGGTGAGAATCCGGTTGTGGGTGATGGTCTGGAACACCACCGTTCCCACGGCCTGGGCGAACGCGACCACCGTCATCGTCCCGAGCATGGTCAGCCGGCGCTCGAAGGCGAACGCGAAGGACCCCTCGATGAAGAGGAAGAGGAAGCAGACCACCGCGACGGCGGCGATCGCGCCCGCCACGGCGAGCCGCGCGGCGACGGGCAGCCCCCGGCGGGCGCGGCCGGACGAGGCCGCCGTACGGGCGCCGCCGCCGTCCCGCGCGGCACCGGACGGGGGCGCGGTGGCCGTCAGCCGGTTCTCAGACATGGGCCTTCCCTCGCTGACGCAGGATCATCACGACGAACACGACCGCTCCGACGGCCCCGAGCACCACCGTCGACGGAATCTCCAGCGGGAAGACGACGAGCCGCCCCACGAGATCGCAGGCGATCATCAGGGCCACGCTGCTGAGCACCACCCACGGGAGGTTCCGGCGGATGTCGTCGCCGCGTGCCATCGAGACGAGGTTCGGCACGATCAGGCCCAGGAAGGGGATGAATCCGACGACGACGGTGGTCACCCCCGTGGCCAGGGCGACCATGACCAGACCGGTGAACATGATCCGGCGGTAGGGGAGCCCCAGGCTGGTGGCGGTGTCCCGGCCGAGCCCGGCGATGGTGAAGCGGTCCGCCGCCAGATAGAGACCGACGACGATGGCCCCCACCACCCACAGCGGCTCGTAGTTCCCGCGCACCACCGAGCTGAACCCGCCCGAGCGCCAGGTGGCGAGCATCTGCAGCAGATTCGTGGACGAGGCGATGTACAGCGTCACCGCGCTCACCAGGGCGCCCAGCATGATGCCCACGATCGGCACGATCACCTGCGACTTGAGCGCGATCCGCCCGAGGACGACCAGGAAGACAAGAGCGCCGGCGAACGCGAAGGCGCTGGCGGCGCCCATCCGCACCATGGGCGAGGCGGCCGGTACGAGCAGGGTGAGGAGCAGGACACCGAGGGCCGCCCACTCGCTGGTGCCCGTGGTGGTCGGCTCGACGAAACGATTCTGTACGAGCATCTGCATGATCACGCCGGAGACGGCCATCGCGGCCGCGGCGAAGACCAGGGCGAGGGTGCGGGGCACCCGGGAGATCAGGAACATCCGCCGGGCCTCGGGGTCCGTGACCAGGGCGCGCAGATCGATGTCGTAACCGCCGATGAACAGCGAGGCGGTGACCAGGGCCAGCACGAGGAGTGCGGCCAGTATGAGCGGGAGTCGGCGCATGGGGCTTCCGGGACGGGTGGGGTGAGCGGCCCCCGGCTCAGCCGGGGGCCGCTCGGAGGTGGAAGTGTCAGCCGGCCGCGTTGAACGCGGTCGCCACCGTGGTGAAGGAGTCCGTGTACGCCTGGATGCCCTCGGTCAGGTAGAAGTCGCTGGACAGGTAGACGACCTGGTCCTTGGCGCGGAAGGTGGTCTTCTCCCAGGCCTCCATGCCGTCCACGACCTTCTTCGCGGCGATCGCCTCACCGGACTCGGGGCCCACGGCCGCGTCCCGGTCCAGCATGATCATCCAGTCGGGGTTGAGCTTGGCGATCGTCTCGGGGGCGAGCCCCGAGTTGTCGTGCACGGAGGTGCTCTCCTCGCCCTCGGCGGCGAGGACGTTCTTCAGGTTCAGCGGCTCGGCGAGCCGGCCGATCCGGCTGGCCCCGTTGTCGATCTTCCCGGCGCTGGCGACGGCGAGGAACACGCTCTCGCCCCGGGTGGCGTCGGTGGCCGACTTCTGCGCCTTGTCCAGGGCGGCGACGATCTCCTTGGCCTTGGCCTCCTCGCCGAAGATCTTCCCGAGCTGCTCGGTCTGGGTCCTCAGCGACGCGACGTACCCGTCCTTGGCCTCGTCGGACGGGGCGATGTCGATCGTCTTGCCGATCTTGGACAGCTTGTCGTGGTGGTCGGTGAACCGGTAGCCGCCGATGATGAGGTCGGGGCCACTGGCGTTGAGCGCCTCGAACTTGGGCTCACGGTGGGTGCCGACGTCCTTGATGGACGCGTCGTTCTTCCAGTCCTCGTAGCCCTCCTGCGGGAGGAGCGCCTTGGGCACCGCGACGGGCTTGACGCCGAACGCCTTGAGCGTCGCGAACGACGTGTTGTCGAGTGCGGCGACCTTGGAGGGCTTCCGCGGTACGTCGAGCCGGCCCTGGGCGGTCGTGACGGTGACCTCACCCTGGCTCTTGTCCGATTCGGACGCCTTGCCGGACTCCCCGCACGCGCTCAGCGCGATGCCCGCGCACAGGACCGTGCTGGTGACGAGGATGGACTTGCGAAAACGGACGGAACGCACGGCGGATGACTCCCGGGGACACAAGGCGCGACGGAACACCGCAGGGTGATGAAGCCGCGAAGATCTGATGACTTAACTGAGCCTAACCTAACCATGAATCGATCTTTTCGGAGGGTCCACTTCCGCTTGCTGCCGCCGCTCCGCCGGCCGGTGCGGCCCGGCGGGCCCCGCGCCCTCCCTCCCCCCGGCAGTCCCCGGCGGGGCGGTGACTACCATGATTGTTCGCACTCGTGACGAAGGGACCGATCCGCTCATGGCGCCCAAGAGCAAGCCCCCTGTCGTACTCCTCCACGATGTCGAGGCCGTTCACGCGGATCTCGTCACCGCGCTGGAGGCGGCCGGTCCGTCGTCCCGGCCCGGGCTCCGGGAGGCCCTGCGCATCGTCGGACACCACCGCTCGCTGACCGATGAGGAGCGGACGGCGGAATGGGTGCGGCGGACCCTCCGCGACGCGGACGCCGATCCGGCCCGCGACCATGTCCACGCCGTCAAGGCGCTGCGCGAGGCCGTGCCCGGACTCGGTCTCATCGCCGCCAACGACCTCGTCAGGACCTCCGGCCGGGGCCGGGCCTGAGGACCGGGGGCGACGCCGCCCCGCCGCTCACCCGCTCCGGACTCCCGCCCGCCGCGCGCGGGCCCGCCGCGACGGGCGCCGCCGCCCCGTCCGGCGGGGAGCGGAGCAGGGCCCGGGGCAGCTCGCTCACAGATCCCACTGTTCGAGGAGCACCCCCGCGGGGTCGGGGCCGAGAGGAGCGGCGGCCGGACCCTGGAGGGACTGCTCGGTCCAGATGACCTTGCCCTCCGCGGTGTAGCGGGTGCCCCAGCGATCGGCGAGCTGGGCCACCAGGAAGAGCCCTCTCCCGCCCTCGTCGGTGAGCAGCGCCCGGCGCAGATGCGGGGAGGTGGCTGATCCGTCGAAGACCTCGCAGATCAGCGAGGTGCTGTGGATGAGCCGTACGGTCACGGGCTGCCCGGCGTAGCGGATGGCGTTGGTGACGAGTTCGCTGAGGATCAGTTCGGTGGTGAAGACGATCTCCTCCAGACCCCAGTCCCGGAGCGTGCGGGCGCACGCGGCGCGCACGGTGCCCACCGCCGCGCTGTCGGACGGCACGTCCCACTCGGCGATCCGGTCGGGGTCCAGCCGTTCGGTGCGGGCCACCAGCAGGGCGATGTCGTCCTGGTGTCGGGCTCCCGGCATGGCGGGCAGCAGCGCCTCGCAGGTCTCCTGGGCACTGATACCGGGCCGTCCGGCGACCGCGTCCCGGAGCCGGGCGAGGCCCGTGTCGATGTCGTGGTCGCGGCTCTCGATCAGCCCGTCGGTGTAGAGGATCAGGCGCGAGCCCGCGGGGAGCCGGAGCACCGCGGTCTCGATGGGCAGTCCGCTGCCGGTGCCGAGGGGCGGTGAGACGGGGACGTCGGGGAACTCGAACCGGCCGTCGGGCAGGGCCAGTCCGGCCGGCGGGTGCCCGGCCCGGGCCATGGCGCAGTCACCGGTCACCGGGTCGTAGACGGCGTACAGACAGGTGGCCCCCGTGATGTCGAGGCCGTCGCCGTTCGTCCCGTGCTCCTGGTCCATGCGGGTGACCAGCTCGTCCAGGTGGCTGAGGATGTCCTCGGGAGGGAGGTCCAGGGCGGAGAAGTTGTGGACCGCGGTGCGGAGCCGTCCCATGGTGGCCGCGGCGTGCAGGCCGTGGCCGACGACATCACCGACGACCAGGGCCACCCGGCTGCCGGGCAGCGGAATGACGTCGAACCAGTCACCGCCCGCACCGGCCTCGGCGGGAAGATAGCGGTAGGCGACGTCGACGGCCTCCTGGACGGGCAGATGGCGCGGCATCAGACTGCGCTGGAGCGTGACGGCCATGGCGTGCTCACGGGTGTAGCGGCGCGCGTTGTCGAGGGAGACGGCGGCGCGGGCGGTGATCTCCTCGGCCAGCGCGCGGTCCTCCTCGTCGAAGGGATCGGGCCGCTCCGAACGCCAGAAGGTGGCGATGCCGAGAAGGACTCCTCTGGCCCTCAGGGGCGCGGTGATCAGGGAGTGGATGCCGTCCTCGACGATCCGCCGGGCCCGTTCCGGGGCCTGCGCGTGCCAGCCCGGGGCGTCGGCCAGGTCCGGTTCGAGGACGGCCCGGCCGGTGATCATTCCCTGCGCCTGCGGGGTGGAGGGGACCGGACGGATCAGCTCGCCCTCCGGATAGAGCGGGGGATGCTCACGGATGCCCGCCAGGCACACCCGGCGCAGCTCCTGTTCCGTGCCGTGGACCTCCTCGCCGCGCAGGACGGGCTCCGCCAGGTCGACGGTGACGAAGTCGGCGAACCGGGGGACGGTGGCCTCGGCCAGCTCTCTCGCGGTGCGCGGCACTTCGAGGGTGGTTCCGATGCGGGTCCCGGCGTCGTGGAGGATCTCCAGGCGGTGGCGGGCCGTCTCGGCCCTGGCGGAGGCGGCGCGGAGTTCGGTGGTGTCCCGCACCGTCGCGACCCGGCTCCGCCGGGCGGTGGCGCCCTCGGTGGGGCGCTGGCTGATGACGAGGGTGCGGTCCCCGACGCGGTGGAACTCGTCGGTCGCCTCCCGGCCGGAGACGAGCAGTTCCGCGATCTCGGGGGGCAGGTCCGTCCGGGCGACCGCGCGGCCCTCGGTGTCGGCGGGCAGGTCCAGGATGCGCCGGGCCTCGTCGTTGGCGAGCAGGAACTTGCCGTCGGTGTCGACGATCAGAACACCCTCGCGCACGGAGTGGAGCACCGCGTCGTGGTGATCGTACAGCCGGGTGATCTCGGCGGGGCCGAGTCCATGGGTCTGCCGCAGCAGCCGCCGGCTGAGGAGCGCGCCGCCGCCGACGGTGAGCAGGACGGCGCCGCCGGTGGCCGTCAGAACGAGCGGCAGCCGCTGTGCGGCGGCGGAGTTGATACGGGCGATGGTGATCCCCGCCCCGACGGCTCCGACCACGACCCCGTCCGCCCGCCGGACGGGAACATAGGCCCTGACCTGCGGGCCGAGCGATCCCGTTCGCTTCTCGACCACGGTCCGGCCCCGGAGCAGGAGAGGCAGCCTGGCCGAACTGCGCTTGCCGATGCGGTCGCTCAGCGGATGGGTGAGACGGGTGCCCCTGCGGTTGAGGACCACCACGAAGTCGACGTCGGCACCCTCGCGGGCCTTCTCCGCGCGGGGCTGGAGGATCGCCGTCGGATGCGCGGACTCGATCGCCGCCGCCGTGCCGGGGGCGTCGGCGAAGCCCTCGGCGAGGGCGAGGGAGCGGCTGCGGGCCTCCTGTGCCTTCTCCTGGCGTGCCATCAGCAACAGCAGCAGAACCGCTCCGGCGGCGAGCAGCAGCACGACGGCGAGCTGGAGCAGGAACATCTGTCCGATGACACTGCGGGCTCCCCAGAGAGGACTGCCCCCTCCGCGCCGGGCGGATCGCTTCCTCCCGGTCGCCGGAGAGACATCCTCGGAACGCTTCATTCCCTCCATAGTGCACTTATATCGTTACTTATATGGCTGTACAGGAGTAACTCTGCCTCCGAGCAGGCGTGTCGGCCGTGAATGGTTCAACGGACCCGCGCGCCGCACGGAGAAGGCGGCGGCCCGGCCGCCTCGGCGGGCTCGGGCCGGCCGAGGACCGGCGCGCCGGCGGTGCCCCGCCCCGGGGGTACGGCACGGTGCCCCCGGCGGCCCGTCTCCGGCGGCCGCGGCGCGCCCTCGCAGCGAGCACCGGCCGGGCCGCGTGAACGCGGGGCAGCGCTCCAGCGGCCTCTTCCGGCCGGTGGAGCGCGGCCCCGGTGGGTCCGTTCGCGCCGGGTGAGCCGGTCCCCGGCCGGCGTGAAGGCCCGCCGTTCCCTGTCAAGGAGCGCGGAACGGACCACTGTGCCGGAGATCAGGACAGTTCCCGCAGCGACCGGATGGGCGGTCCCGGGGGAGGGCAGGACGGTTCCGCCGAACATGTCGAGCGATCCAGGGAGCGGAAGAATGAAGGCTCATGCGATGAGGCGGGTCAGGATGGTGGCGGCTGCGCTCCTGCTGTTCGCGGCGGCGGCCACTCCGGCCGCCGCCGCGGCGGACAGTGGCCGGCAGGGCGCCGCCGACACCCCGTGGAACTGGAAGAACGCCAATGGAATGAAGTGTCTGGTGATACCGGGCGGCAGCACCGCCTACGCCTCACCCGCCACCCAGCGGACGTGCGACGGCACGAACTGGCAGCTCTGGGTGAATGAGGTCAGCGGGAAGCTGACAGAGATCAGGAACCACCACACGGGTATGTGCCTGGACGCCGCCAACGGCAGCACGGCAGACGGTGCGATCATCGCGCAGCGGACATGCAACGGTATGACATGGCAGAAGTGGCGTGCGTTCTTCCAGAGCAGCGGCGCCTATCAGATCGTCAACGAGCACTCCCAGAAGTGCCTGGAGGTCCTCGGCGGCAGCACGGCGGACGGCGCGAGTGTCGTCCAGCGCTCCTGCACCCCGGTGCCCTGGCAGTACTGGTACTGATCGCCGGCCGGAGACGACCGGCCCCGCCGGCCCCTCGCCCAGTGGTACGGAGCGCTCTGCCCGCCCCTGCCATGGGGCGAGCAGCCCCGCGCGGGCGCCGGAACCCTCCGGACGGGGAACCCCGCTCCCGGCCCGACCGGCGGCCCGGGCAACCTCATGCGCCGGACCGCCGACCGGCGCCGGACCGGTGTCGTCCCACCCGTGCCACTGCGCCTCCCGGACGGCCGTCGGGATGAGGCTCCCCGGAGCGTCCTCGCCGGGCCCGGTGGTCGCCCGCTCCCCGGGCGCGCCGCCCCGCGCCTCCCGGACCTGGTGCACTCGCCCCCGGGCCCCGGGAGAGCGGTGTGGGGTCCGAGCCGTCCGCGCGGCGGACCCCGGTGACGGCGACGGTGCCCTCCTGGTCCGGCAGCCGGGCAGGGGCCCCGGTGCCGCGGCCGGCGGATCGACCCGGCCGGCGGCAGGCTGGTGTCGTGCCCGGCGCCCGCGCCGACGGGACGCGGGCCCCGTCACCGCACACGAAAACCCCGCGACCCCGGCGGTCGTCCCCGGGATACTGGGCGCCCATGGACGAGGTCGAAGTCGTGGTTGCCCATGCCGAGCGCGCCACCCTGCGCGTCGGTGACATGTTCCTGAAGGTGGACGCCGATCAGGCGCGCGTCGACGCCGAGGTCGAGGCGATGTCCCTCGCGCCGGTCCCGACCCCGGCGATCCTGTGGCGCGAGCCGCCCGTACTCGCGATCGCCGCACTCCCGGGGACGGCGCTCGGGCGCCTCGGCGGGCCGTCGGCCGGGTCACCCGGGGCATGGGCCGCGGCGGGCGCCGCCCTCCGTACGCTGCACGACGCGCCCCTGCCGCCGCGGACGGGCCGGGCCGGCCGGAGCACCGTCGCCCTGGCGGCGGAACTCGACGACGAGTGCGCGTCGCTCGTGACGAACGGTGTCCTCCCCGCCGGCCTGGTCACCCGCAACCGCGAGGTCGCCGAGGCCGCGCTCCGGCCGTGGACACCGGCGTTCACCCACGGCGACCTGCAGATCGCGCACGTCTTCGTCGACGGCGGCAGGGTCACCGGCATCATCGACTGGTCCGAGGCGGGCCGGGGCGACGCCCTGTACGACCTGGCCACCCTCACCCTCGGACACGAGGAGCACCTCGACGACGTCATCGCCGGCTACGGCAGCGGCGTTGATCTCGGCGTGATCCACGCGTGGTGGTCGCTGCGAAGCCTGCTCGCGGTTGGCTGGCTGATCGAGCACGGCTTCGACCCCTTCGCACCGGGCTGCGAGGTCGACGTGCTGCGGTCCCGGATGTGAGGCCGCGCGGGCCGGGGGACCGTTGTCAGTGGCGGGTGCCATCATCGCCGTACGGCCTCGGTGGAGGGGAACCCCGTTCGACCGGCGGGAGTTCGCCACCCCCGGTGGCGCGGGGTGTCCACCGGCGGACGGAGGCGCGCCCCACCGGGCCACCGGTCGGCCCACGGACAGGACGGAGGAGGGCGATACTGATCGTGAGAGTCGCTCTCGGCACGCGGGGCAGACGCCCCGGACACGGGCCGGGCGGCGCGGACGTACCTGTGCCGGTGTCTTCGAGGGGAGCTGTTCATGACCACGGCGAAAGACCTGTTCATCATCGCCATGGGCCCGGAGGCCGGGCACTCCGTGGGACAGGGCGATCTGTCGCTCGCCCTCGCGGGGGCCGAGCTGATCGATCTCATCGGTGCGGGGACGGTCGCGGTGGACGGCGACCGCATCGTGCCGGGCGGGCCGCCGGCCCCGGACGACCGGCTCGTGGCGGGGGCCGCGGCGGAAGTCGTCCGGCAGGAGCCCCATGAGCGGATCGAGGAGTGGCTGTGGCGCCGGGGCCGGGATCTGTCGGCCGTGTACCAGGCCGCCCTGGAGGAGGACGGCGAGCTGATCCGCGGGCGAAGCGGCGCGTCGCCCTTCGGTCCACGGCGGGTGGAACCGGCCGACACACCCTCGCGCCACCGGGCGGTCTCCCGCTGGGAGGAGGCCGAACCCGTCCTGGGCGCCCTCGCCGCGGCTGTGGGTATCGGCACCGAGGAGTCCGGCGATGAGCCCGGCCTCACGGACGAGGCGGTGACCGCCGTGGTGGCCGCCGTCCACGACGCGGTGATGGAACTGGAGGCCGTGCGCCAGAGGAGGTCCATCGAGAGCGCGGCCTTCGCCAACCTCTGGCGCGGGGTCTGAGCGCGCCGGGGAGGGCGCGGCGCCGCACCGGGCGGCGAGGGGAGAGAGCGGCCACCGGCCGGCAGCGGGGACGACGCCCACCGCGGGTGGTGCCGGGCCGGCCCGGCCACCGCCGTACGGGACAGCGTGAGCGCGGGCCCGCCGGGGCGCTCACGCGCGGAAGGGCGAGGCCCAGGGGACCGGGCCGGTGACCGCCCGGGGAGACGGTCCCGCTCAGCGCGTGGACACCCGGAAGGTGCTGAGCACGGCCTTGTGGTCGGTCGGCCACGTCCAGGTGGGCTCCCAGAACCTCTCCCTGCCCGGCTCCTGCACCCGCTCGTTGCGCACAATGGTGCTGGACGGGCCGACGATCACGCTGTCGAGCAGCCGTATCCGCCGGTCCGGGTGGTAGAAGACGAAGTCGATCCGGTCCCGCTCGTCCGCCTTCGGCGCCCAGGTGAGCTGCCCCACGTCGGCGCCCGGGTTGTCGCTCGGCCAGGTGAAGCCCGGCCTGCGGACGGGGTCCGGGTGGATCACGCGATAGCTGTCGCGGAAGCCGGCGTCCTCGATCGCCTTCGTGGTCGACCACATGACGACGGCGCCGTTGTGGTCGAACCGGTTCCGGGTCCGGCGGGTCCAGTCCCGGTGAGAGGGCTCGTTGAAGTCACCGGCCAGCAGCGTCAGCCGCCCCTTGGCGCGCTCCCTCGCGGCGTCCGCGAGCACCGTCCTCGTCACCTTCGTGCGTCCCGACGCCGTGTTGAGCCGTGTGATCAGCCCGGTATCGGTGACCGGACCGGTCGGGATCTCGTTCCAGCCGTACTCGGAGGTCTCCAGGGGCGACGGCGTGCCGCCGCCGTAACCGCGCGGCAGATAGGTGACGTAGTAGCGGTACTCCAGATGCCCGGAGTAGGCGGCGACCTCGGTGCCGTCGACCGAGACGACCGCCTTCGACCAGTACGGGAAGGACGCGTGCTCGATGATCGGGTAGCGCGAGATCACCGCGGGGTCGACCGGGTTCTCGTTGTCGAAGTAGGTCAGCCCGCGCTCGGCGAGATCGGCCAGGAGATGGGCCACCCGCTCCGGGTTCGACTCGCTGAGCATCACCACGTCCGGTTCCACCGCGGCGATGGTGTCGGCGATTCCCGCCCGGCCGCCCGGCACCCGGCTGCCGCCGAGCCAGATGTTGAACTGCATGACCCTGAGCGTTCGGTGCGAGGGCCCGCAGTGCTTCCGCCCGTCCCTCGGGGCGGCCTCCGCCGTTCCCGTGGCGAGCACTCCCGCTCCGACGGTCGCGCCGACCATCCCGAGCACTTCGCGACGCTTGACCATCCGTGACCTCCAGTGAGTGCCATGTATCCATGGCCCGGTCACGATCCGACACGGGCCGGGACAAGCGTCGAGGCCTCTCGTGTATGACGCGTGAACTCAGGAGCAACGTCAGATGTTGAATGATCAATAGTGTCTCCGGGGGGTGGTGCGGCCGTCCGCCGCACCCTCGCCCACCGGCCCCGGAGCACATGACAAAGGCAAGGAGAGCGCTCTCCTTGCCATGCTCAACTTATAGCGCACGGGGGGGCTTGCCACAAGGCCCCGGTGCCGGCGGAAAATCGTCCACCGACGCCACCAGCAGGTGGTTCGACGGAGTGGGAGGCGCCGGTCGCGATGACGGAGACGTACGTGCTGGATCTTGAAGAGGCCGACGAGACGCGGACAGCGGCCGTCGGCGGCAAGGGCGCGCAGCTGGGCGGGCTGTCGCGGATCGACGGCATCCGCGTGCCGGACGGTTTCTGTGTGACGACGGATGCCTTCCGGCGGGTGATGGCGGATGTCCCGTCGATCGGCGACCGCCTCGACCGGTTGTCCCGGGTGGACCCGGACGACCGGGAGGCCGTCCGCACGCTCAGCGCGGAGATCCGCCGGGCCGTCGAGGGGACCCCCGTCCCGGACGACCTCGCGGAGGCGGTCACCGGCGCGCTCTCCCGGCACGGCGAACGGGCCACCGCCTATGCCGTACGGTCCAGCGCGACGGCGGAGGATCTGCCGACGGCCTCCTTCGCCGGGCAGCAGGACACGTATCTCAACGTGGTGGGGCCGGCGTCGGTGCTCCGGCACATCAGCCGCTGCTGGGCCTCGCTCTTCACCGAACGGGCCGTGGTCTACCGGCGGCGGAACGGCATCGACCACCGCACGGTCCACATGGCCGTGGTCGTGCAGCGGATGGTGTTCCCGGAGGCGTCCGGCGTCCTGTTCACGGCCGACCCCGTCACGGGCAACCGGAAGGTCGCCACCGTGGACGCCGGTTTCGGTCTCGGTGAGGCCCTGGTCTCCGGTCTGGTCAACCCGGACGTCTTCGCGGTGCGGGACGGTGGGATCGTCACCAGGACCATCGCCGCCAAGGAGCGGGCCGTCCACGCCCTGCCGGCCGGCGGCACGCGGGAGGTGGCGGTCGACCCGGGGCGGCAGCGGGAGCCCGCGCTGACCGATGCGCAGGTCGTCCGGCTCGTCCGGCTCGGGCGCCGGATCGAGGCACACTTCGGCCGCCCGCAGGACATCGAATGGTGTCTGGTCGAGGACGGTTTCCGGATCGTTCAGAGCCGGCCGATCACCACCCTGTTCCCCGTTCCCGCCGCCGAGGCCGGCGACCCGGAGAACCGTGTCTATGTCTCGGTCGGCCATCAGCAGATGATGACCGACCCCATGAAACCCCTGGGTCTGTCCGTGTGGCAGCTGACGGCCATGGCGCCGATGCGGGAGGCGGGCGGGCGGCTGTTCGTCGACGCCACCGGGCGGCTGACCTCGCCCACGGGCCGGGCCGGCCTCCTGGAGCTCATCGGCAGAGGTGACCCGCTGGTGCGGGACGCGCTGGAGACCGTTCTGGACCGCGACGACTTCATCCCGCTGCTCCCGGACCCGGAACCCGGCCCGGCCCGGGACCCCGGCGGGCCGCCGGCCCCGATCGGGACGGACGCGGCCGTCGTCACCGGGCTGGTCGAACGCAGCCGGGCCTCGGTCGCGGACCTGGAGCGCGCTGTCGCGACGAAGACCGGACCGGCGCTGTTCGACTTCCTGCTGGAGGCCTTCGACGAGCACCGGCGGGTGATCGCCGATCCGCTGAGCCTCCAGGTCATCACGGCGGGGATGGAAGCCACCTGGTGGCTCAACGACCGGCTGCGGGAATGGCTGGGGGAGAGGAACGCGGCCGACACGCTCACCCTGTCCGCCCCCGGCAACATCACCTCCGAGATGGGACTGGAACTCCTGGACGTCGCGGACGCGATCCGCCCGCACCCCGAGGTGGTGGCGTTGCTGCGGCGCGTCGCCGACGAGGACTTCCCGGACGGGCCGGACGACTGGCTGGACGCGCTGGCGGAGCTGCCGGGCGGAGCCGGGGCGCGCGAGGCCCTGGAGGGCTACCTCGACCGGTACGGCATGCGCTGCACCGGCGAGATCGACATCACGCGACCGCGCTGGCGCGAGCGGCCCGACGCACTCGTTCCGGCGATCCTCGACAACATCAGGAACTTCGGGCCGGGCGCCGCCGGCCGGCGCTTCGAGGAGGGGCGGCGGACGGCGCTGGAGAAGGAACTCGACGTGCTGGCCCGTCTGCGGGCCCTGCCGGACGGGGACCGCAGGGCCGACGAGACCAAGCGGATGATCGACCGGGTGAGGACCTTCATCGGCTACCGCGAGTACCCGAAGTACGACATCGTCAGCCGCTACCTCGTCTACCGGCGGGCTCTGCTGGCGGAGGCGGCGCGCCTGGCGCGGGCCGGCGTGCTGACCGAGCGGGAGGACGCGTTCTTCCTCACCTTCGGGGAGTTCCACGAGGCCGTGCGCTCACGGCGGGTGGACGACGGGCTGGTCCGGCGGCGCGCGGAGGAGTTCCGGTCGTACGCCGCGCTCACCCCGCCCCGGGTGCTCACCTCCGACGGCGAGGCCGTCACCGGGACGTACCGGCGCGAGGACGTGCCGGCCGGTGCCCTGGCCGGCCTGCCGGTCTCCGCCGGGACCGTCGAGGGAAGGGCGCGGGTCGTCCTCGACATCGCGGACGCCGATCTCGAAGCGGGCGACATCCTGGTCACGACCTTCACCGACCCCGGCTGGTCGCCGCTGTTCGTCGGGATCGCGGGCCTGGTGACCGAGGTGGGCGGTCTGATGACCCATGGCGCGGTGATCGCCAGGGAGTACGGTCTGCCGGCCGTGGTGGGCGTGGACCGCGCCACCCGGCTGATCCGGGACGGGCAGCGCATCCGGGTGCACGGAACCGACGGCCACATCGAGTTCCTCACCTGACCGCCGGTGCCCGGTTCCCCGGACGGTGTGCCGGGGCGGCGTCGTGACCGGTGGGCAGGGCGTGCGGGTCCGTCCCGTACCCGCGGCCGGGCACCCTTGTTGAACCGACTGTCACGCGGCGGGTGCGCTGCCGGTCTCCGGCGCGCCCGCCGCTCCGCGTGTCCGGGCCGACGGCCGGCGGGGCGCGGTTCAGCCCGGCGGGGATCGCTTCCCGGAGCGGCCGGAGAACGGAACAGGGACGGAATGGCCGAGCCCATCTCCTCCGCGAAACGCTGAACAGCGTGTCCGGAAATTCGGTTTATTCCTTGTCCGTTCGTGGGTGCGAGGTCCTCAACGCGCCGATCAGCGGTCGACGACGATCAAGCCATTCCCTGCGCTGCGGCCCCCGATAGCGTGGGCGGTATAGACCGGTGGCAGTTCGCGGCCAACGGATGGATCTTGGTTGCGCATCCTGTCCGGGTGCCGAACGAGCGCCTCGCGATGGGCGGCCGCAGCCCGGATCGCGCCGCCCGGCCGGCTTTTCGAGCACGGCCCGGAACCTCGCGCGGGATTCGCGAAAGGTCCCGGCCACTCGTGCGTTTCCTAACGGTGTGTCAAAATGCGAGGCGTGCGACCGGAAACGCAAACGCGCCTACCACAATCCGCGTCGACTGCGCACTCTCCGGGCGGCGAGATCGAGTCCGTTGTGACGATCCGAACCAGCGGCCGGAAAAACACCTAAATCGCCAGAATTGAGGTTGGGGCCGCCCGCACGATGTCTGGTTGACCTCAGTCAGAGGCGGTACGGTCATGTCCACGGTTGTACCTGGCTGTTCGTTCGATCGCTGTAGATGCATCATCGAAGCCCGCTGCGGCGGGTACTTGAGTGTAGGGGACCAAGGGGAGCGAACCAGGGACTGCGGCGGGAATGCCGCAGAGAATGAGAGTGAGGGCATGTGTCAGCAGCGCGCGGCGGTGAGGATGTGAGCGCTCTTGTCCGGCGGCGTTCCGACGCTCACCACATTGTCGAGGTGGGTTCCCGGAATCGGGCTGCGTCGTTCTGCGATGTCCCGGTGCATGGGGGTGGGGAGACGGGGATGAACGGACACTGGATTCCGCACATCGAGGTCGCCTTACTGGGTTCCCTGGTTGTGCGGGTGAACGGAAATCCGGCGGTGCCGTCCGCGCCGAAACTCAGACAGCTCGTCGCGCTCCTGCTGCTGCACGCGAATCGCGCGGTCACGATTCCCGTGTTGGCCAAGGAGCTGTGGGAGGATCACCCGCCTCCGAGTTCGGTGGCCACTCTCCAGAACTATGTGCGTCATCTGCGCAAATTCCTTGGGAAATCACTGGGTGTCACGCCCGAACAGGTCATGCGCGATGTTCTTCTGACGAAGTCCGGTGGATATCTCTTCCATATCGAGTCCGGTGAGACGGATCTTCAGGTTTATGAGCGAACCCTCGCCGATGGGCGGGCCGCCCTCGCCGAGGGGCGCGATGAGGTGGCGTCGCATCGCATCGGGGAGGCATTGAGTGTGTGGCGCGGCTCCCCGATGGCCGATGTGAAGCCGGGGCCGCTGCTCGACGTACAGATCATGCGGCTCCGGGAGTCCCGGCTCATCGCGCTGGAGCAGCGCATCGAGGCCGATATGCGGTTGGGGCGGCACTACGACGTTCTGAGCGAGTTGATAGAGCTGGTCGCCGAGCACCCGCTGAACGAGAGTCTGCACGCCCAGCTGATGCTCGCCTTTCACCGCTGTGGCCGTCGCTCCCAGGCTCTGGCCACCTTTCAACGGCTGCGTCGGCTGCTGAACAAGGAGTTGGGCGTGGGGTCCTCCCTGAGACTGGAGAGGCTGCACCGGGCGATCCTCACCTGCGACCCGATCCTGGACATCCCACAGAACACGGGAGCCCATGTGGTGGTCAACCGGCTGATCGGCACGGTTCCCCGATCGGCCTGAGCCCCTCGGCGATCTCCGCCCCGTGCCGGTGCCCGGGCAGCCGTCGACGGGGACCCGGCCCTGTCTCTCCCCGGCGCGGGCGGTGCCGCCGTCCCGGTCACAGCAGCGCCGGGCCGTGGGGTGGGGTGGCGGGCGCGAAGACCGGGAGTCCGCGCAGCCGCTGAAGACCGAGTGCTTCCAGCTCCGCCACGTGCTGGCGGCTGAGCGCCATGAGGAAGTCCTCCTGGGCTCGGGCCATGGCCCGGCGCTCCCGGATGTCGCCGGCGTACATGCGCACCAGATCCCGGCCGATGGCGATGTGCGCGGGCTCGTCCGCCTCGATGGTCTCGATGTCCTTCATGATGTCGGGCGAGGTGACCAGCCGCAGGACGTTCTTCTCCTGCCGGTCGTGGACCGAGAGGACGACCTCGCCCGAGTACTGGTTCGCCGCCGCCAGTTCGGCGGCGGAGGCGCTGCTCACCTGGGTGCTCAGCATCTCCCGCAGATGGGAGGGGACCGAGTAGCGCTGGAGCCGCCACTCGCCGTTGCGCCGTTTGACGGCGGCGGCGAATATCTCGTAATGGCGGGTCTCCTCCACGATCTGCTGGGTCAGCCGGAGTTTGAGCAGCACTTCGGAGTCCGGGAGCAGGGTGATCTGCCGGGCGGGGGTGACCGCGCCGAAGTACCACTCCCCGAACGACCGGCGCCGCAGATAGGCGATCTCCCGTTCGATCCGCTCCTCCGGCGGCACACCGAGGAGGGCGTAGGCATCGGGGTCGTAGAGGTCGTTGGCGATCGCCATGGCGCGGTCGTAGAGCGTGTCGGCGAAATCGGTGTCCGACGGTTCTCCCAGACGGGAGTCCTCCAGAGCCGAGAGCTGGGGCAGGGAGAGAGAGGCTCCCTCATCCATGACTTTCCTCCTTGACGGACCCCGGAGGGGCGGTGGACCGGCCGGACCGGCGAGGGGGGAGTGCGGCACGCGGTGCCGGCGGCTGCGTCCGGGTGTCGTACGACGGCTCACCGGGCGGTGGCTCACCGGGCGGTGGTCCACAGGGCGTTGGCTCACTGGGCGTTGGCTCACCGGGCGGTCGTGGGGTGCCGGTCGGCGGGGCGGGATCGTTCACGGCGCCGCTCCCTCCCGCCCGCCGGCGAGCGCCGTGCGCACGGTGCCGAGCACCTCGTCCCGGCAGTGGTCGATGAAGAAGTGCCCTCCGGGGTACAGGTGGGTGGCGCAGGGGCCGGAGGTGTGCCGCTTCCAGCCGTCGAGCTGCCCGGCCGACACCCAGGGGTCGCCGTCACCGCCGAACACGGTGACGGGACACTCCAGCGGGGGACCGGGCGACGGCACATAGCTCTCGCTCATCGCGAAGTCGGCCCGGACGACGGGGACGACATGGTCCATGAGCGCGGCGTCGTTGAGGATGTCCTCGGGGGTGGCGCCGTACTCGCGCAGGACCTGGATCAGCGATTCCCGGTCGAGCCGGCTGAACGGCCGCTCGGGGCTGCGGATGTGCGGCGCGGCCCGGCTGCACACGAACAGGTGCGCCACCCCGCGGCCCATCGCCTCCAGCCTCCGGGCCACCTCGAAGGCCAGGACCGCGCCCAGGCTGTAGCCGAACAGGGCGATGGGCTCGCGGTCGGCGGCGAGGACCGGTGTGAGCGAGTCGGCGACCGTGTGGAGATGGCGGGCGGGTGGGAGGCGGGTCAGCCGGCCGCGCCCGGGCAGCTCGATCGTGACCGTCTCCACGTCGGGGGCGAGGTGTGTTCCCCAGGAGCGGTAGAAGGTCGAGGACCCCCCGGCGAACGGCAGGCAGTACAGGCGCAGACGGGACGCGGGCAGCCGGTGGTGGCAGTCCAGCCAGTCCGGTGTCACCACAAGGGAGTCGGTCATCGGGCCTCCGCCGCGAGGGTGCCCGGCAGCGGCAGCGCCGCCGGCCGGGCGGTGAGCCGGACCGGCATGCGCTTGAAGCCCGCGACGAAACTGGACACCAGGTGATCCACCGTCCCCGCCGGCTCGATGCCCTCCACCCGGCTCGCCAGCTCGGAGACGAACAGCCTCAGGGCGACCCGGGCGAGTCCGGCGCCGATGCAGAAGTGCGGTCCGTAGCCGAAGGCGACATGCCGGTTGGGCGTGCGCGCGACATCGAAGGTGTACGGGTCGGGGAACACCGCGTCGTCGCGGTTGGCCGAACCGAGCCAGGCCGTCACGGGCTCACCGGCCCGGATCAGTTGTCCGTGCAGCTCGATGTCGCTGACCGCGTACCGCATGAAATGGCTGGCCGGTGAGGTCCAGCGCAGGCCCTCCTCGACACAGGTGTTGATCAGGGCGGGGTCCCGGGCCAGCCGGGCGTACTGGTCGGGGTGTTCGGCGAGGGCGAGGACGGTGCCACTGGTGGTGTGCGGGGTGGTCACATTGGCGCCGAGCAGCAGGCTGTAGCAGTTGAACAGGATCTGCTCGTCCGTGAGCGGCTCCCCCTCGAACCGCATGGACATCAGCACGCCGATGAGGTCGTCGCCGGGGTCGCTCCGGTCGCGCCGCTTGAGCTCCTCGTGGAAGACGGCGAACAGCTCGTGGTGCGCCTGGCGCAGGGTGTCCAGGGGGGTGCCCTGCTGGTAGTCGGGGTCGTCGTAGGCGATCGTCATGGTGGTGAGCCGCGCGGTGTGCGCCCACACCTCGGACGGGATGCCCATGAGCGTCCCGGCGAAGGCCATGGGGAACATCAGCGCGGCCTGCCCCAGGTCGAAGACCTCCCCGTCCAGCGCCGGCTCCAGCAGATCGAGAGCGATCTTCCGGAACTGCGCCTCCCTGGCCTGGACCGAGCGCATTCCGAGGGCCCGGTTGAGCGGCTCGCGGAGCCGGGTGTGCTCGGGCGGGTCGGTGTCGGGCATCATCTGGCCCGCCGCGATGTCGGGCATGTTGAGATCGACGATGCAGAGCATGGTGCCCCGGCGCGAGGTGAACTCCTGGTGGCTGCGGAGGACCCGGCACACATCGGCGTGGCGGGTCACGGCCCAGAAGGCCTCCCGGCCGTTGAGGGCCGGCTGTTGGTGGAGCGGCTGATCGCGGCGGAGGCGGGCCCAGAGGGCATGGGGGTCCCCCTCGGCGTAGAAGCGGGAGTCCAGCAGATTGACGGAACCCGGGTCGACCGCGGTGTCCGGAGCGGAGGAGGTGAGTTTCACGCGGGCTCGCTCCCGTCGTGGTGCGGGGTCGTGGAGCACAGATCCGTGACGACCCGGGCGAGCCCGGCGACCGTGGGCGACCGGTAGAAGGAGCGCGGCGGCACGTCCACGCCGAAGGACTGCTGGATGGTCTCGGTGAGCCTCATGGCGAGCAGGGAGTTCCCGCCGTGCACGAAGAAGTCGCCCTCGGGGCTGATGTCCTCGCGGGAGAGGACCTTCCGGAAGATGTGCAGCAGTTCGCTCTCGATGTCCTCCCCCGAGGGGGTGACGCGCATATCGTCCATGATCTCCACATCCTTGTTGGTGGCCTGCCCGCTCCGTGGTGGCCGGCCGCTCGGCGGAGCGGTCGCCATGAGCCCGGGTCCGCGGACGGCGAGCGCCCCCTCACCCCCTGGTGGTCGGCGGGCGGTGCGGGGCGGCGCGCGCGGCGGTGTCCAAGGGTGAGTCCGGGTCCTCCTCCCGCACCGTCCCGGAGCCGTCCGTGTGCCGGGGCCCCGGCCCGGCCGGCCCGCTTCCGGAGCGCGAGCCGAGGGGAAGGGTGGAGCTCCCGGGGATCGGGAGGGCAAGGGTGAATGGTTTCTTGAGTCGCGCCGGGAACGATGCCCTCCGGGGCGGCGGCGTCCGGCAGGCGGTCGGGGGAAGCGCTCGGTCGGGTGCTGCGGACATTCCGTCGGCCGGCGGTGTCCGCCGTACGGTCGCCGAATGCGGAGGGATTCTTCCCGGGCCGACCCGTCAGCGCTCAACGACGGTGTGCGTGATCGGCAGCGGAGTCTTGTCCCCGGAATAATACAGAGGTGGCTTCCGCTGTCGACACGCCTTGACGACAACCCGGAAGATGCCTCTAATCAAGTCATGGTCACTTCGCTTCCATCGGAATGTTCCCGGGCTGTCGATTCGCTGGGGGAAAAGGAGTTCCGTGAAATGTGTGGAGTGCGGGGGAGAGGATATGCACTCCCGTGGATTCAGCGGTCGTCAAGGTCCTCCTGAGCGGGCCGATTGCCTCCGGGACCCGCTCGCGGCCGTGCGCGGACGCGTATCCGTCTCGCCGGCGAGACAGAACCCACGACAGTCCGTCCGTGCCACGAGCGGCGGACCGACCACCAAGGAGGGGAACCCGTGGACGGGGCGACGACAGGGGCACAGCCGGCGGGCCGGCCGGCCATGGCCCGGCGAACCAGCGGATCGCGGTGGCTGCTGCGGCCCCCGGCGGAGGACTGCGAGATCCGGCTGTTCTGCTTTCCGTACTCGGGCTGCGGAGCCACCATGTACCGCAACTGGCCCGAGCGCATAGGGCGGATCGAGGTGCTGCCCCTCCAGCTCCCCGGCCGGGAGAACCGGATGCGCGAACCGCACTTCGCCACGTACGAGCGTCTCGCGGACGACTTCGCCGACGAGTTCGCGCCCTGCCTCGACCGCCCCTTCGCCTTCTTCGGGCACTGCGGAGGGGCACTGCCGGCGTTCGAGGCCGTGGTGCGGCTGGCGGAGCGCGGGCTGCCCGCTCCGCTGCGGCTCTTCGTCTCGTCCCAGGTCGCCCCGCACGAGGGGCCCTACGGACGGTTTCTCGGGCTCTCCGACGATCAGCTGGCCGATGAGCTGCGCACCCTGCTGGGCGCCCTGGGCGGGGGCAGAACACCCCCGCCCCAGCTGCTCGAACTGTATCTGGAGGTCCTCGTCGCCGATGTCGAGGCCAACCGGAAGTACCGCAAGCCCGCCGAGGCCGGCATCCCCTGCCCGATCACCGCCATCGGCTGGGACCGGGACGCGGAGGTCCCCCACCGGCTGATGAGCGGCTGGCAGGACTGCGCGCCGACCCGGTCCGTCCTCCTCGGCGGCGAGCACTACACCTTCCTCGACGCCCCGGGCCCGCTGATCGACGTGTTCGCGGCCGACCTGCTGCCCTGACCCGGTCCGCCGGCGGCCCGCGGACCCGCCGGCCTCCCGGCCCCGGGGCGGGGGCCGCGAGGCCGGGGGCCGGGTCAGCGGCCGGACGGGCGAGCGGTGCCGTCCCGGACGCCGGCGAGCCGGGCCGCCGCGACTTCCCGCCACAGCCGCGCGGGCGTGCCGTACCGGACCGCTTCCGCGCCGGCGAGCCGGTAGGCCCGCGCCGGATGGTCATGGGCCAGCATCCCGCGGGCACCGTGCAGCTGGATCGCCAGCCGGGCGGCGCCCAGGGCCAGTTCCGCGGAGGCCGCCAGCACCTGTGCCGGATACGGCCCGGGGGCGGCGCCGGAGTCGAGCCGCCACGCGGCCTCGAACAGCAGCAGCGCGAGCCCGTCGGCCTCGCCGGTCAGCGCGGCGAGCCGGTGGCCCACCGTCTGGAAGTCGATCAGCCGCCGCTCGAACTGCCGGCGGCGGTTGGCGTGCCGGCGGCCCGCCTCCACCGCCGCGTCCGCGACACCCAGCAGAAACGCCGCCTGGCGCACCCGTTCCGCGGCCCGGAGACGACCGAGGTCCGGTCCGGCCGGGAGGACCAGACCGGGCGCCGCCCCGCATCGCAGCCGTACGCCTCCGTGCTCGCCCGCCGCGGCCGGCTCCGCCTCGACTCCTTCACCGTCCGGCTCCACCAGGACCAGCACGTCCTCACCGGAGCGGGTCGCGCGGACCAGGACCAGATCCCAGGCGGCGGCCGCGACCCGGGGCGAGGTGCCCCGCACCCGGTCGCGGGAGTCCACCGTCACCGAGGTGTCCGGCTCCAGCGGACCCGCGCACCCCACGCGGCGGGCCCCCGCCACCACGTCCGTCAGCAGGGCCGCCGACCGTGCGTCCGCGCACCGCGCCAGCACGTGCGAGGCGAGCACCGCGTCCCGCAGACGGGGCAGGGGCTCCAGCGCCCGCCCCAGCTCACGGGCGACGATCGCCTCGGCCGCGAGCCCCAGATCCAGCCCGTCCACCGGGTGGGGCAGCCCGACCACATGGGCGTCGATGGCGGCCAGCCGGTCCCAGGCGTCGCCGTCCTGGTGCAGGGCCGTCACGACGGCCTTGGTGAGATGGCGCTCGAATTCATTGAGCATGAAGTCCATAGCGTGAATCCCAGTCTCTCGCTGTGAATCCTGAATTTCGCCATTCCAGTGGGTTTCCTGGCGAGGTGCGAATGTGACACCATGGTGTGCGAAGGCGCCCGCGCGCCAGGCCGGATGCGGCCCGGTCCGACGCACGGATTCCCGCGCCGGAAGATGGGTTGCGCGGCCGGGGTCGCCCTTGTCGGCCATCGTCCCGTGTCAGAAAATCAATCGCAAGGTATTGTCGATCCGGAAAAGCTTCTTCTACGGTGAATCGGCAATCATCCTTATCTGCGCGGAGGCCATGGGTGTCCCTTGTCGGAAAGGCTTTCCTTGTCACGGGCGCGGGTTCCGGAATCGGGTCCGCGACGGCTGCCGCACTGGTCCGTTCCGGAGCCGATGTCGTCGTCCTGGGCCGGCGGGCGCAACCGCTGCACGCGCTCCGTACCGCGCTCGGGGCATCCGGCGCGCCGGAGCACGGACGGGTGGCCGTCGTCCCGGCCGACGTCGGGGCGGCCGGGACCGGCGAACGCGCACTGGCCGCCGCCCTGGAGAGTTTCGGCCGGCTGGACGGTCTGGTGAACAACGCGGGGCTCGCTCGCTTCGCGCCGATCGACGAGGCGGCCCCGGACGACCTGGATGCCATGTTCACGGTCAATGTCAGCGGCCCCGTGCGGCTGATCCGCGCGTGTCTGCCGCAACTGCGGCAGCACCGGGGCTCCGTGGTCAACGTCTCATCGGTGGGCGGCGTCCTGTCCATGCCCGGCCGCTCCCTCTACGGGGCCACCAAGGCCGCCCTCAACAGTCTGACCCGCTCACTCGCTCGTGAACTCGCGCCAACCGTCAGGGTGAACGCCCTGCTCCCCGGCCCGGTGGAGACCCCCATGTACGACGATCTCGGTCTCGGCCCCGAACGGACGGCACGCCTGCGCGAGGACCTCGTGGCGGCCACCCCGATGGGTCGTTTCGGCGGCCCCGACGAGGTCGCCCGGTGGGTGTGCCATCTGCTCGACGACGCCTCCGGCTGGGTGACCGGGGCGCTGATCCCCATCGACGGAGGCCGTACCGCCTGATCGGGCGGCACGGTCGCGCGACCCGCCCCTCCCGGAGAGCGACCGTCTCCCGGGAACAAGGAAGAAGGAGACAAGGTGTCAGTCACCGAGGAAGGGACCGTCTACGGCCGTCCCGAGTTCCAGAACATCGATGTGAGCGCCCAGATGCGGGACGGGCACGTGGATGTGCGCGACGGGGACGATGTGATCGTCGGCCTGGTGGCCGCGCGCGCCGCGTCGCTCGGCCGGAACCTGGACATCATCGATGTCGGCACCGGCTCGGGATTCCTGTGCGATCTGCTCGCCGACCGGCTGCCGCACAGCAGGATCGTCGCCAATGAGATCGAACCCGTCATGGTGGAGCAGGCCCGAGGCCGGCTGAAGGACCGGCCCAACGTCGAGATATTCGATAAGCCGTTCAGCGAGTGGTCCGACGCGGTCGACGTGATCATCTCCTGGGGCACCCATCACCACATGCCGCACAGCTATCTGGAGCAGAGCGGCGCGCTGCTGCGCGAGGGCGGAGTGCTGATCCTGGGGGACGAATTCGCACCGGAGTACTGCGACGAGCGGGACGCGGCACGCATCGCGGCGGCCCCGGTGGTCGAGTTGCGCGACGGCTATGTGCTGACCAGCGCCGAGGACATCGCCGCCCATGAGCGGTCGGGAGCCCTTCCCGAGTGGTCCCTCGCACTGGAGGACCGGCGCCGCCGGGCCATGTGGCACTGGTACAAGTTCGTCATCGACTGCGCGATCAAGGGCGGCTACTGGACCATCGCCCTCGCGGAGATGCAGATCGCCATGGACGACATCACCACCTCCTTCGAGGAGGAGCACAAGATCTCGCCGCTCATCGTGGAGCGGGAGTTGCAGCTCAACGGGTTCACCACCCTGTCCAAGAACGTCGTCGGACAGCGGGACGCCTCGCTGCAGAGCTTCTTCGTCTACGAGTTCGCTCCCGCCGCCCGGCAGTCCTGATGGGGAGGGCGAAGCACATGACCAGTGACAGCGGACCCGGCGCCGGGGACCGGCTGCGGCCTCTCGCCATCCCGGAATCCTGTCTCCACGGGGTCTTCCGGGCCGCCGAGGAACGCGAGCGGACGACGGGCCGGAAGACGATCCGACTGCATGTCGGCGAACCGGATTTCGCGCCGCCCGACACCGTGCGCGAGGCACTCGTCGCGGCCGTCAGGGACGGCCGCACGGCCTACACATCGGCGGAGGGGCTGCTGGAGCTGCGCGAGGCGCTGACCGCCAAGCTCCGGGAGGAGAACGGCCTGCGCACCTCGCCGGACCGCGTCTTCCTCACCCCCGGCTCCTGCCAGGGGCTGTCGGCGGTCTTCCAGACCCTGGCGGCTCCGGGCGCCGAGATCCTCCTGCCGGAACTGCACTGGCCGATCCATCTCCAGCAGATCATGCTCGCCGGCTTCCGGCCGGTGTTCTATCCGCTGCGCCATGACTTCACGCCCGACGTGGACGCCCTCGCCGCCCTCACCGGCCCGCGGACCCGCGCCGTCCTGGTGAACTCGCCCGCCAATCCGACCGGCGCGGTGATGGACGAGGCGGCCGTGCGGCAGCTGGTGGAACTCGCCCACCGGTCGGGCTGGTTCCTCATCAGCGACGAGGCGTACGAGCACTTCGTCTACCGCGGCCGCCATCTCTCCCCGGCGTCACTGGAAGCCGGTCTCGCGGAGCCCGAGCGGCGGGTCTTCTCGACCTTCAGCTTCTCCAAGAGCTATGCGATGACCGGCTACCGGCTGGGCTACGTGGTCACACCGAACGCCACGACGGCGCGTGCCCTGCGCACCACCCAGGAGGCGAACATCGTCTCGCCCGCGACACCGGTGCAGTACGCGGGGCTGGCCGCGCTGGCGGCGAGGACCGCGACGGAGGAGAACCGGAGGGCGGTCGCGCACGCCGTCGACACGGCGCTGCCGCCGTTGATCGAGGCCGGACTGCTGACCCGTCCACCGGCCGGGGGCTGGTACGCGGTGCTCGATGTCGAACGGACGGGGCTGGAGGCGGAGGTCCTCGCCGCCAAGCTGCTCCACGAGTGCGATGTCGCGGTCGCCCCCGCCCGGGGATTCGCGTTGCGCCCGGTCATGGCGCGGGACTCCACCGTGACCGGCGTGGACGAGCTGCCGAGCGCCCGCCATCTGCTGAGGCTCGCGCTGTGCGGTCCCCCGGAGGAGCTCGTGAGCGGTGTCCGGTCACTGCTGGACCTCGTAGCCGGCCAGAGATGAGGAGTACCGATGCCTGCTGGGACCTACCACGGCTACCTGGGGCTGACACAGCTGCTGGAAGCTCGGCGTCCGGTGCTGCCGGACGAGGCGTCACCGAGGGACCGGGCCGCGGAGGCGTTCTTCATCGTGGTGCACCAGTCCTCGGAGCTGTGGCTGCGCCAGATCCTCACCGACCTGGAGGGCGCCAGGGAGTCGATGGCACCACCGCGCATGGAGACCGAGCTGGCCCTGGAGTTCCTGGAGCGCGTGGTCTCGGTCCACCGTCTCCTCAACGAGCACCTCACCGTGCTCGGTCTGCTCCCGGGCGCGAGCTTCGCCGAGCTGCGGCCCCGCCTGGGCTGCGCGAGCGGCGCCGAGTCCCGTCAGTTCCGCGATCTGGACCGCGTCGTCGGGCTCGACGGCGGGACCGGTCCCCTCTACGACAGCTTCGTCGCGGCGGTGCTGGGGCACGGGATGACGGTGGAGGAGGTCTACCGCCAGGGGCACACGGCGGGTCCGCTGTACCGCATCGCCGAGACGCTGCTCGAAGTGGGACATCTGATCTGGCAGTGGAAGGTCCGCCACCTCGATGTCGTCGCCCGGACGCTCGGCGACCTCCCGGGCACGGGGGGCAGTGCCGGCACCCGGTATCTGAGGGAACGGGTGGGGAGCGTCTTCCCGGAGCTGACCCGGGCGCGCGCCCTCGCCCTCACCGGCCGGGAGAGCGGCCCCGGCGCGCGGCTGGACCGGCAGCGGGCCGTCCCCGCGGAACCGAGGTGAGCCGCCGATGACCTCCACGGACCGCACCGACCCGGCGGGAACGCCCATGGACCTGTTCCGGATGATCACCGGACACTATGTCTCGGGCGCGCTCCACGTCGCCGCGGGCATCGAACTCGCCGACCGGATGGGGCCGGGCGCGCACGACTACCGCGCGTTGGCCCGCGCCACCGGGACGCACCCGCCCGCCCTCCGCCGCCTGCTGCGCTTCCTCGCCTCCGTGGGCGTGGTCCACGACGAGGGGGACGACCACTTCTCCCTCACCGGCCTCGGCGGCCACCTCCGCGCGAACGCCGCCGGTTCCCTGCGGGCCGTCGCGCTGCACCACGGAGGGCCGACGGAACGCGCCTCCTGGGGGGAGCTGCTGCACAGCGTGCGGAGCGGGGGGACCGCCTTCGAGTACGCGTACGGCGAGAGCGTGTACGCGTATCTCGCCGGCCGCCCGGCCGCCGCCGAGGTGTTCGACCGGGCGATGGACGCACTGGCCGGTCCGGTCGCCGCCGATGTCGTGGAGGCGTACGACTTCACCGGACGGGAGCTGATCGTCGACGTCGGCGGCGGGAAGGGAGGTCTGCTGACCGCGATTCTGCGGGCGAACCCGGCCGCGCGGGGCATCGTCTTCGACGCGCCGCAGGTCATCGACGGGACCCGGGGCGCGGTGAACGGCGCCGGTCTGGCCGGCCGCTGCCGCTGCGCCGGCGGGGACTTCTTCGACGAGGTCCCGGCGGGCGGCGATGTCTACCTGCTGAAGAGTGTGATCCACAACTGGGACGACGACCGGGCCGGTCGCATCCTGCGGAACTGCCGCCGCGCCATGGCGCCGGACGCCGTCCTCCTGCTCGTCGAGATCGTTCTGCCGGGCCGGGTGCGACCGGGGCTCGCGAGCCGGACGGCCACGGGCTGCGACCTCAACATGCTGGTCCACACCGGGGGCCGGGAGCGCACCGGGGACGAGTACCGCGCGTTGCTGGACTCCGCGGGCCTGTCCCTGCGCCGGATCGTCCCCGCCCAATCGGGAGAGTCCGCCGTCAAGGGAATGATGAGCATCGTCGAGGGAGTGCCGCAATGACGTTCGTGGACGGGCTGCGAGAGCGATTCCGGCTGTACGAGACATCCACCCCCACATCGGTGAACCACATCGCGGTGGCCCTGCGGCTGCCGGAGACCGCCGACGCGGCGGCGCTGCACCGGGCGCTGGCGGCGCTGGCGGTCCGCCACCCCCATCTCACGGGAAGCGCCCGGGAGACGGACGAGGGCCGGCTCGTCCTGACCCCCGGCGGCCCACCCCGCGTGGAAACGGCGAGCGCCGCCTCCCGCACCGCCGCCGAAGCGCTCGTGGGCGAGCGGGCGCGGCACCCCCTGGACACGGCGTCCGGGCCGCTGCTGCGCGCCCTTGTCGTCCGGACCCCCGAGGGCCCGGTGCTCGGTCTCACCGGTCACCGGCTGGTCCTGGACCACGCCGCGATCCCCGCCCTGCTGGCCGAGGTGGCCGAGTCCCTGCGGACCGGGGCCGCCGGACCGGCCGGTCCCGCGCGCCCGGAAGCGGTCGCGCCGGACCCACCGCCGGTGCCCGTCGACGAGGTCCACGCACGGATCGCGCGCGAACTGGCCGACTGCCCCCCGGTCGTCGATCTGCCGACCCGGATTCCGCGGCGCGGGGCCGCCGTCGGGGCGGTGTCCCACCACGACGTCCCCATCCCCACCGCACTGGCCGCGCGGGTGGAGAGCCTCGCCCGGAGCCTCGGCACGCCCGTGGAGACCGTGCTGCTGGCCGCTCTCCACGCCCTCCTGCACCGTTACGGCGGGCAGGAGCGGCTGATGGTGGGCGTCGCGCTCGACCGCCGCCGCCACGGCCCGGTGGTGGGGTCCCACACCGATCTGGTCCCGGTGGCGACACGGCTCACCCGCGCCACCACCTTCGGCGGCCTGGTCACCGAGACGGCCCGGCAGCGCGCGGACGCGGCCCGGGGGCCCGCCGTCCCGGTGGGTGTCCTCGCGGGGCTGTTCCGCCGGTCCGATGACGAGTCGCCGCTGCCGAATGTCGCCTTCGCCGTCCGCCCCGCGCCGCGCCTGCCCGAGGGCTGGACGGGAGGGTTCCTCGACCCCGCCGAGAGCGAGTTCGACCTGGAACTCACGGTGGAGACGGCACCGCTGCCGCGGACCGCCCGGTTCAGCTACCGCACCGCGCTCCACGACCCCGGGCCGATGGCCGCGCTCGCGCGTCACTATCTGACCCTGCTGGACGCGGCGGTGACCCGCCCGGACGCGCCCGTGCGCACCCTGGACATGCTGTCCGACGACGATCTCGCCGCCTTCCGCGGCGACCCCCGGAAGGCGGCGGAGGTACGGGAGCGCGCCCGGCCCGTCCACCGCTGGGTCGAGGAGCACGCCGCGGCGCGCCCCGGCGCGCTCGCCATCGGCAGGGGCGCCGACCGGATGACGTACGGGGAACTCAACCGGACGGCGAACCGCCTGGCCCGCGAGCTGCGGGTGCGGGGAGTCGGCCGTGAGGACGTCGTCGGCATCTGTCTGGAGAGCTCGCCCGGATGGCTGGTCGGTGTTCTCGCCGCGTTCAAGCTCGGGGCGCTCCCCGTGCCCCTGGACACCAACGCGCCCCCCGCCCGTCTGGAGCTCGCCGTGGCGGCCAGCCCGCCCGTGGTGATCATCGGACGGTCGGGGACGGTGCGCGGCCTGCCGGAGAGCGGGGCGGCCCTGCTGCTGCTCGACCGCGACGGGCCGGCGATCGACCGGCACGCCGACGCGGACCTCGACGAGCCCATCGGCATCGACGACCTCGGCTACATCATCCAGACCTCGGGTTCGACCGGCCGCCCCAAGGCGATCCTCTCCCCGCACCGGGTGCTCTCCCTGTCCTGCGCCCACCTGCTGGAGGTGAACCGCACGACCGCGGCGGACCGGGGCACCTGGCTGGCGCCACCGGGATCGGGGATCTCCTTCTACGAGGTCGGCACGCTGCTCGCCGCCGGGGGGAGCCTGCACATACCGGAGCGCGACACGGTGGCCTCCCCGCCGCTGCTGCGGGACTGGATGGTCGAGCACCGCATCACCCAGTCGTTCATGGTCGCCCCCATCGCCGACGCGATCCAGAGCCTGCGCTGGCCCGCCGGCGCCGCGCTGCGGACGGTGGTGGTCGGCGGCGACAAACTGCACCGGTGGGCACCGCCCGATGTGCCCTTCTCGATCTCCCCGCCGTTCGGTTCCAGTGAGGCGATGCAGATCACCAGCCCCACCCACCCGTGGACCGGAGGCCCGACCCCCGCCACCGCGACCGCGGCGGACCGGGCGTGGCCGCCGCCGGTGGGAAGCCCGGCGCCGATGGCGCGCGTCTACGTCCTCGACGACGACCAGCGCCCCGTGCCACCCGGTGCGGTCGGCGAGTTGTGGGTGGGCGGAGACGGCGTCGTCCTGGGGTACCTCGGCGACCCGGAGGGAACCGCCGCGACATTCCGGCCCGACCCCTTCGGCCCGCCCGGATCGCGGATGTACCGCACGGGAGACCTCGGCCGGTACCGCCCCGACGGCCTCCTCGACCACCGCGGCCGGGCGGGGTCCATGCTCAAGATCAAGGGCTACCGCGTGGAGACCGGGGACGTGGAGGCCGCCCTGCTCACCCATCCGGGGATCAGCCTGGCCGCGGTGATCCCCGTGACGGGCCCGGGCAGCCGGCCCCAGCTCGTCGCCTGTGTCACCTCCCGGGAGCCGGTGACACCGCTGGAGCTGCGCGAGTACGTGGCCGAACGGCTCCCCGAGTACATGGTCCCGGTCGCCTATGTCGTCCTCGACACCATGCCGTCCAACGCCAGCAACAAGATCGACCGCTCCAGGCTGCCGCCCCCCGGCTGGGAGGACTGGCGTCCCAGCCGTCCCTACCGGCAGCCGGCCGACACCGTGGAGCGGGCCCTGGCCGGACTCTGGGCGGAGGTCCTCGGTGTGGAGCGGGTGGGTGTGGACGACAGCTTCTTCGAACTCGGCGGCAGCTCGCTCCAGGCGAGCACCCTGATCACGATGGTCCAGGACCGGATGCCGGTGCGGCTGTCGCTGCGCCAGCTCTTCCTGCTGCCGACCCCGGCCGGACTGGCGGGGCTGATCAAGAGCGACGGAGCGCGGGGGACCGCCCCCGCGCTGCCGGCCGTCACTCCGCTGCGGGGGACCTAGGGAGTTTCTTTCGGACCGGGCCGGATCGGTGAGCGGGGTCCGCCGCGGAGCCGTTCCCCTCCCCGCGGCACCCGGACGGACACCGCTCACACAGGCAGGACAAGGGGTAGAGGAGGACAGGCAGTGAACGCCGACACCACCGCGCCGATGTCGTTCCGGCAGGAGCAGTTCTGGGTCGCCGAGCAGCTCAACCCGGACCACGCGCTGTACACCGAGTCGATCGCGGTCAGGCTGTACGGGCCGCTGAACCCGGCTGCCCTGGAGCGCGCCCTGAGCGAGCTGGTCCACCGCCACGAGGCGCTCCGCACCGTCTTCCCCTTCGTCGACGGGGCACCGGTGCAGCGCGTGCTCCCCACCGTGGCGGACGTCCTGACGCTCGGTCCGGACCCGGCGGACCCCGGTGCGGAGGGCACCGAAGTCGCCGAGGGCACCGAGGGCGCGGAACAGCGGGTCCTCGCCCTCGCCCGCGACTTCGTCGAGCGGCCCCAGGACCTGTCCGCGGGCCCCCTGTTCCGGGCGCTGCTGCTGCGGGTCGCCGACGAGGACCACGCGCTGGTGCTCGCCCTCCACCATCTGACCGGAGACGTCGAGTCCGGCCGCATCCTCATGGCCGAACTGGAGCAGCTGTACACCGCCTTCGACGCCGGCGACCCCTCGCCGCTCGTCCCCCTGGAGCTGCGGTACGCCGACTACACCCGGTGGGAACGCTCGCTGCTGGGCTCCGGCCACCTCGACGACGACATCGCCTACTGGCGGCACACCCTGACGGGCGCCAGGACCGTGCTGGAGCTGCCGTCCGCGCTGGCCCGTCCGCCGGTGAAGGGGGTGCGCGGACGCAGGGAGAAGTTCGTCCTCGGCGACCGGCTCGGCGACCGGCTGCGGGAGACGGCCCGCCGCCTCGGTGCCACGCCCTACATGACCTCCCTGGCGGCCTACGCCGCGGTCATGTCGCGGGCCACCGGGGAGCGGGACCTCAGCCTGGGCATGCTCGTGGCGAACCGTCGCCCCGAGCTGGCCGGGGTCGTCGGCCTGATCTCCAACACGGTGCCCGTCCGGCTGGACCTCTCCGGCGACCCCGACCTCGGCGAGCTGCTGCGGCGGTGCGGCATGCGCTGTCTGGAAGCCGTGGACCACGGGCAGATCGCGCTGGAGAAGGTGATCGAGTCCGTCCGTCCGCCGCGCGACCCGAGCCGCAACGCCCTGATCCAGCACCTCTTCCTGCCCAAGGAGCGGGCGGCCGCGACCAGCGTCTGGGGCGCGCTGCGGGTCGTCCCGTTCGAGGTGCCGCGCGGGCGGGGCCGCCTCGACACCATCGTGGAGTCCGAGACGGATCGCGAGGAGGTGAGCGTCTGGGTGGAGTACGACACCGGCATCCTCGACGACGGGAGCGTCGCCTCGGTGATGAGCGACTACGGGCGGGTGCTCGGCGAGTGGACCCGCGACCCCGCGCTCCGGCTGAGCGAACTCGCGCCGCCGCCCGGGGCCACCCCCGGCCGGTCCGGGACTCCGGTCGCCGCTCCCCTCCGCACCACCGGCGCCGGCGAACCGGTGGAGCCGGTGGACGAGATCCTCCTCGCCGCCATCGCCCACCTGTGGGAAGCGGTGCTCGAAGTCCCGCGCGCCGAACCCGGGGACGACTTCTTCCGGAGCGGCGGCCACTCGATGCTCAGCGCCTGGTTCACGGAACGCATCCACACGACGCTCGGGGTGAAGGTGCCCATCCGGACGGTCTTCGAGCACTCCACGCTCGCGGAGTTCACGGCCGAGGTGAGCCGGCTGCACCCCGGTCTGTCCCGGCGGCTGAGGGAACTCGGCGCGCTCTCGGACGAGGAGTTCACCGGACTGGTGGACGAGGAGGATCTGGCGGCCGCGTCCTCCCCCGGGTTGGCCGCGGCGCCCGGCCCCGCCCCCTCCGAAGCGTCCTTCCTGGCCCCGCTCTCCCACTCCCAGCTCCAGCTCTGGCTGATGGAGCAGCTCCGGCCCGGCCGGCTCACCCACACGGTGCCGCTGGTGGTCTCCGTGCACGGCCCGCTGGATGTCGCGGCGCTGCGGGACGCGGTCAACGAGGTCGTCGCCCGCCACGAGACGCTGCGCACCACCTTCGTGGAGGTCGGCGGCGAGCCCATGCAGCGCGTCGCGGGGGAGCTGACGCTGCCCGTGCCGCTCACCGACCTCTCCGCGCTCCCCGGGCCCGAGCGGGACACCGCCGTCGAACAGTTCCGCCGGGATGCCGGTTACCACGTCTTCGACCTCACTGAGGGCCCCCTCCTCCTCGCCCGGGTCGCCCGGATCACCGCGACCGAACACCTGGTGGCCCTGGTCTTCCACCACCTCCTCACCGACGAGGTGTCGATGACCGTGTTCATGCGGGAGCTGAGCGAGGTGTACGGGGCCCGTCTGGAGGGCCGTCCGCACCGGCTCCCCGCGCTCCCGTTCCCCTTCTCCCGCTATGTGGCCTGGGAGCGGGAGCATCTGTCGGGCCCCGAGGGCGACCGGCTGACAGGGTTCTGGCGGCGGACCCTGAGCGGCGCCGCCGAACTGGAGCTGCCCGTCGACCACCCGCGTCCGGACACCCTCACCTTCGAGGGCGACTACCTCTACGAGCCGGCGTCGGCCCGGACACTGACGGAGCTGACAGCCGTGGCCCGCGAGGAGCGGGCGACCGCGTTCATGGCCTATGTCGCGGCGGTGGTGGCGCTGCTGCACCGGCTCAGCGGCCAGGACGACATCGTCATCGGCGTCCCCTGCGAGAACCGCGGCATGCCCCGGTCGGAGCAGCTCATCGGCTGCTTCCTGAACGCGGTCCCGCTGCGCGTCGACTGCTCGGGAGACCCGACGTTCCGCCGGCTCGTCCGCCGGGTCAGGGACGCGCTGCTGGAGGCGTACGAGCACCAGACGCTTCCCATGTCCAAGATCGTCGAAGCGGTTCGTCCGGCCCGGCGCCCGAACCGCCTGCCGCTGTTCACCATCGCCTGCGAGCTCCAGTTGTCCGGGTGGTTCCCCCTGGACCTCCCCGGCTGCCGGATCGGCTACGACTTCGTCAGCCATGAGACATCCCGTTACGAGATGTCGTTCCACGCGCTCTCCCAGGAGGACCGGATGCAATTGGGGCTGGAAATGAACACGGCACTCTGGCGGAGGGAGACCGGAATGCGCCGGCTCGTCGAACTGCGGACCCTGCTGGAAGAGGTGACCGCTGACCCGGGACGGCGGATCTCCACCTGTTCGGGTGGACTCGACATGTCCGTGTGACTCCCGGAAGCGATCCGGCGCACCACCGCTGCGGGAAGCTTCACGAGGCAATTACTGATGATTCCGGCCGGGCACGGGACCGATTCCCGTAAAGAAGCACCGGACAAGAGAGAGGAATGGCCCAGCATGGTGGGTGACCAGGATGACCGGACCTATCACGTCGTGATGAACCACGAGGAGCAGTATTCGATCTGGCTCAGCGACCGCGACATTCCCGATGGATGGCGGAGCCAGGGCGTGACGGGGTCGAAGGAGCACTGCCTCGCGCACATAGCGGAGGTCTGGGTCGATCTCCGCCCGCTCAGTCTGCGCCGTCGCCAGGGGTGACGGCCGCCGGCCGGCCGGGTACGTCCACACGACCCCCTCGGGGCGTGTGGACGTACCCGTACCCGTGGGACCCCCGTCCCGCCGGGGCCGGCGCGTCACGGTGAGGGCGGCTCCAGCGGAACGGGAGCCGCCCTCCCCGGGGTTTCCCCCGGGGAGCTGTCCAGCAGCCGCGCGGCCACGATGGTCTCCAGCAGCACCTCGGAGGCACCGCCCGAGATGGTCATGCCGGCCGCCTCGCGGCTGGCCGGGGCCAGCAGCGGATCGTCCCCCGCCCCGGCGAGCGTCTCCGCCGCCCACCACGCGGTGCTCTGGGCGGTCTGACTGCAGTACCACTTGGCGAGGGACGCCTCGGTGGTGTCGGGCTCCCCCTCGTGCAGCCGCTGGAGCACCCGCAGGGCCAGCAGCCGTCCCGCGTCCAGCCGGGCCCAGTGGCGGGCCAGCCCCACACGGGCGTGGTCGTCAGCGGGGCCGGAGCGCAGGATCTCCGCCGCCCTCTCGATCCACCCCAGGCCGCGGGCGTAGTAGTCGAAGCCGCTGCGCTCGCCGGCGAACATGGCGCTGATCAGGGACCAGGCCGCGTTGGGGGCGCCCACGACGGCCTCGGGGCCGACCCGGACACCGGTGAGGAGCACATCGTGGAAGTGCTCGTCGGCCAGGCTCCGCAGAGGCCGCACCCGCACCCCGGGGTGGTCCAGGGGGACGAGGAAGAGGGTCAGCCCCTCGTACCGGTTGGTGTTCTGCTCCGTGCGGGCCACACACAGCGCGACATCGGCGTAGGACGTCTTGAGGTTGAACCGCTTGTGCCCGCTGAGGGTCCAGCCGTCCCCGTCGCGCACCGCGCGCGTGGTGACCGCGGCCAGGTCGGAGCCGACGCCGGGCTCGGTGAAGAGGATGCAGGCGAACAGCTCGCCGCGCGCGATCGCGGGCAGCAGGCGTTCCCTCTGCTCGGCGGTGCCCCGGCTCAGCAGCAGTCTCCCGACGATCTGGACCGTGATGAAGTAGAGGCTGAGCGGAATGCCCTTTCGGGCCATCTCCTCGACGACGGCGGCGGATTCGGTGAATCCCAGACCTTGTCCGCCGTACTCCGGCGGCCAGTCTGCGGCGAGGAGCCGGCGCTCGCCCATAAGGCGATACGATTCCCGGGCGTCGCCGTCGAGACCATCCTCGCGATCGGCGATGGACCGAAGCTCGGATTGCAGGAGATCGCTTTCCAGTAGTTCCCGAACTTCGCTGCGGATGCGGTTGGTTGATTCCGGCACTGTGAAATCCATGCCTCTCCTTCTGTCTTGCGTCCGATGGAATCCCGGTGTGACGATCGAAGTTATGCATCGATGCCCGCCCCGTCTATACGTGGAGTGGTGAGATGGAGAAGAAGAACGAGATCATCGAACGGCTGAAGAGGGTTCCGGAGAGCAGGCGGGGAGGCTTCCTCAAACGCCTGAGCGAGACCGTGGCCGAACACTCCCCGGGTGACCTCCTCTCGTTCCGGCAGGAGCAGCTGTGCGTGCTCAACCGGATCGGCAGGAACGCGGGCTACGAGCTGGCCTTCCATCTCCACCTGACCGGCGAGCTGAACCACGGCGCGCTGCGCGGCGCGGTGGGCGACATCCTGGAGCAGCACCCGGTGCTGCGCTCGGTCTTCCCCGCCGGGGAGGTGCCCGACCGCCGCGTCCTGTCCCACCGCGCACCGGATCTCCGCCCGGAGGACATCAGCGACCTGGACGCCGGCCGGCGGCGGGAACACCTCGGTCAGGCGCTGGCCGATGAGCTGCGCTACGGGCTCGACTTCGAGACCGGGCCCCTGCTGAGGACCAGGCTGTTCACCCTCGCCCCCGACCGGCATCTGCTGATGGTGGTCACCCACTACCTCGTCGCCGACCCCGAGTCGCTGGGCATCCTGCGGGACCGGCTCGCCGACTGCTACGCCGCCCGGGCCCGGGGGAGCGCCCCGGCCCCCGCGGCGCCGGCCGGCGGCTTCAACGAGTTCGTCTCCTGGCAGCGGCGGTTCGTCGACGGGGCGGCGGGCGCCGCGTCGGCCGACTGGTGGCGCGACGGGCTCATCGGCTGGGAGCCGACCGAACTGCCCACCGGTCACACCAGGCCGGGCACGCTCGACCTCGCGTCGGACCAGGTCACCCGCGACCTCGACCCCGCACTCCTCGCCGCCGTGGAGACCTTCGCCGCCGGCCTCGCGGTCTCCCCGGAGGCCGTGCTCCTCGCCGCCTACGGCATCCTGCTGGCGCGGTACACCCGGCAGGACGACCTCGTCATCGGCACACCGGTGCGCGTCGGACCCGGCGGCGCGGACACCGTGGTGGGGGACTGCGGCAATCTGCTCCCCCTGCGCCTGGACTGCGCCGGATCGCACGGCCTCGCCGAGCTGGCGGCCCGGTGCCACACGGCGCTCGACGAGGCGAGGAAGCACGCGGCGGTGCCCTTCAAGCGGATACTCGACGCGGCCGGCTTCGACCAGGACGCCTCCCGCCTCCCCCTGGTCCAGCTCGGTTTCGCCGTCGACCCCGCGCCGCGGCCCAGCCGCCGGGCCGCCGGGCTGGAGATCGGCCTGGAGCAGATCCCCACCGGGGGCGGCACCTTCGAGGCACTCCTGCGCGTACGGCTCGACCCCGCGGCGCCCGCGCTCACACTGGAGTACGCCACCTCGCTGTACCACGAGCGCGGATCGGCCCAGCTGCTCGACCACTACGAGCGCCTTCTGCGGGCCGGACTCGCCGCGCCCGGATCACGGCACACCGCACTGCCGATGACATCCCCCGCCGAGCGGAGGCAGGTCACCACCGCCTGGAACCCCCCGGGCACCCCGCGCGGCGAAGCCCTCCTGCACGAGACCTTCCTGGAGCGGGCCCGGCTCTGCCCGGACGCGCCGGCCCTGGTCTGGCGCACGGGAACCATGACGTACGGAGAGCTGGCCGAGCGGGTGGAGAGGCTCGCCGGACAGCTCCGCGGCGCCGGAGTCGGGCCCGAGCACCGCGTGGCGGTCCTGGTGGACCGGGGACCGTGGATGGTCGAGGCGCTGCTCGGTGTCCTCGCCGCCGGCGGAGCGTATGTGCCGCTCGATCCGGCGTACCCCGACGACCGGATCGGCATGGTCCTCGACGACTCGGCCGCGACTGCGGTGATCACCCGGAGCGCTCTGCGGGACCGGGTGCCACCGGGGCCCTGGCAGGTCGTCGACCTCGACGGGCCCGCGCGGCCGGCGGCCGGACCCACGCCCGGGGCCGTGCCGGTGACACCGGGGAACCTGGCCTATGTCATCTACACATCGGGCACCACGGCCCGGCCCAAGGGCGTGCTCATCGAACACCGCAACGCCACCAACTTCATCCGGACCGTCCAGGAGATGTTCGCCCTCGGCCCCGAGGACCGGGTGCTCCAGTTCGCCTCCCTCGGATTCGACGTCTCCGTCTTCGAGATCTTCGGCGCCCTCCTCAGCGGAGCCCGGCTCTACCTCGCCACCGAGGACGAGAAGCGCTCCACCGAGGCGCTCGACCGTGTCCTGATCGATCAGGAGATCACCGTCATCGACCTGCCGCCCGCGGTCATGGGCCTGCTCCAGCCCGAGCGGTACCGCGCGCTCCGGGTCGCGTTCGTGGGCGGCGAGGCGTTCAGCGGCGAGCTCACCACCGCCTGGGCGGCCGGCGGACGTGCCTTCCACAACGGCTACGGCCCCACCGAGTGCACCGTCACCGTGGTGGCCAAGCACTGCACCGGGGTCTGGGACACCTCACCGCCGATCGGCCGGGCGATGGCCAACCACCGCGCCTACGTCCTCGACGGCGAGTCCGCCGCGCTGCCCGTGGGGGTGCCCGGAGAGCTGGCCATCGCGGGTGACGGACTGGCCCGCGGCTATCTGGGCCGCGCGGACCTCACCGCCGAGCGCTTCCGCCCCGACCCGTACGGCCCTCCCGGCTCGCGGATGTATCTCAGCGGCGATCTGGCGGACTGGACACCCGACGGTGACCTGGTCTTCCGCGGGCGCGTCGACCGGCAGGTCAAGGTGCGGGGCATCCGCATCGAGCTGCGGGCCGTCGAATCCGTCCTCGACGCGCACCCGCAGGTGAGCCGGGCCGTCGTGGTGACCGCGCACACCCCCGCCGGCGAGACAGTGCTCGTCGCCCACGTGGCGCCCCTGCCGGGTGCCACCGTCGACCCCGAAGGCCTGCGCGAGTGGGTGGCCGGGAAGCTGCCCCGGCCGATGGTGCCGTCCCTGGTGAGCCTCGTCGACGCCATACCGCTCACCCCGAGCGGCAAACTCGACGTCAGAAACCTGCCACCGGTCGCCTTCCAGGCCACCGAGGACGAGGTCGACCAGCGGGACTGGACTCCCACCCAGCGCCGGGTGGCGGGCGAGGTCTTCGTCCCGCTGCTGGCGGCGGCGCGTGTCGGTCTGCGGGACAGCTTCTTCTCCATCGGCGGTACGAGTCTCGAGGCGCTCCGGGTCATTCCCCGGCTCCGGGCCGCGTTCGGCGTCGAGGTGCCCGTGGCCGACTTCTTCCAGGACCCGACTGTCGCCGGGGTCGCCGCCACGGTCGACCGGGCGGTGGTCGCCCAGCGGTCGCGGCAGGAGGGGCTGCTGAGGGCGCTCGCCGAGGTCGAAGGGCGGTCCGAGGAGGAGATCGCGGAGATGACGCGCGAACGGTTCGGCGATGCTGAGCGTTGATTCCCCTCTGATCAGGCGGTTTCCCCGCACCCGCCCGTCCTGGCGTCTCGTCTGTCTGCCGTACGCCGGCGCGGGCGCCTCCGTCTTCACCGCATGGCCCGCGCTCCTTCCCGACACGGTCGAAGTGGTGGCGGTTCAACTGCCCGGCCGGGAGGACCGGGTCTTCGACCCGCCGCTGACCCGGCTGGATCTGCTGGTCCGCACCCTGGCGATCGCCCTGAAGCCGTATCTCACCACCCCGGTGGCGCTCTACGGCCACTGCGCGGGCGCGCTGCTGGCCTTCGAAGTCGCGGGGGAGCTGCGGACCCGTCACGGCCTGCGGATCCCGCATCTGATCCTCGGCAGCCAGGCCGCTCCCCACCTGGCCGAGCGGCACGCGACCGCGCTGCACACCCTGCCCGACGCCGAGTTCCGCAGCAGGCTCGGCCCCCAGGGCGGTGTGGCACCGGACGTCCTGGCCGACGACCGCATGATGGAGCTGCTGCTGCCCGGCGTACGCGCCGATTTCCAGCTGTGGGAGCGGTACGCGTACCGTCCGCGACCGCCCCTGGACTGTGCCGTCACGGTGATCGGAGGAGACCGGGACGAGCAGCTCGGGACCGGGGATCTCACCGCCTGGGAGGACCACACGACCGGACCGTTCACCCACCACCCGATCAGCGGAGGGCACTTCTTCCTCGACGAGGCGCCGGCGGAGCTGTCCCGTCTGATCACCTCGGCGCTCGGCGTCCCCGAACTGGAGGTCTGATCCATGGCTCTCGTATCCGCCCCGACGGAACCGCCCGACCCGGAGCTGCTGGCCGAACTGACGGGCCGTGCGCGCCGGGTCCCCGGGGTGTCGGACGCCGAGGTGATCGTCCGGCTGCGCCGGCGCGGCGCGGTCGCCGGACCCGGCCCGGCGGCCCCCGTCCCCGAGGTGGGCCGCGACCCCCGCCCCGCTCTCGCCCACGGCACCGGCCCGGCACCCGCCGACGACTGGCCGGCGACACTGCCCCAGGCCCTGGTGCGCGCGGCCCGGGACCACGGGGAGCGCGGCACGACCTATGTCCGCTCCGACGGAACCGAGCACCACCAGTCCTACGCCCGGCTGCTCACCGAGGCCACCCGGGTGCTCGGCGGGCTGCGCGCCGAGGGGCTGACTCCCGGCCAGTCGGTGCTGCTGCAGTTCCAGGACAACCGGAACTTCGTGACCGCCTTCTGGGCCTGTGTGCTCGGCGGCTTTCTGCCCACCCCGGTCGGGGCGGCCCCCACCTACCGCGAGCACAACGCGACCACCCGCCGGCTGCACGGCGCCTGGCAGCTCCTGGACCATCCGCTCATCGTCACCGATGAGGCGCTGCTGCCCGGTGTGGCCGGGCTCGCCGGCCTCTGGGGCGAGGCCGGGGTGCGGACCGCGGCACTGGAGCGGCTCGAACAGTCCCCGCCGGCCGCGGAGATCCATCCGGCCGAACCCGGCGACATCGCCCTCAACCTGCTGACCTCGGGCAGCACGGGGGTGCCCAAATGCGTCCAGCACCCCCACCGCACCATCGCGGCGCGCACCTGGGCGACGGCCGTCGCGAACGGTTTCGGACCCGATGAGGTGTCCCTGAACTGGATGCCGCTGGACCACGTCGGCGGCATCGTCATGTACAACGTGCGGGATGTCTTCCTGGGATGCGCCCATGTCAACGCGCTGACATCGGCGTTCGTCGGCCGTCCCACCCGGTGGCTCGACTGGATCGAACGGTACGGTGCCACCAACACCTGGGCCCCCAACTTCGCCTTCGCCCTCGTCAACGACTGCGCGGACGCCATCGCCGAGGGCGGCTGGGACCTCTCGTCGATGCGCAACATCTGCAACGCGGGCGAGGCGGTGGTCGCGCGGACCGCCCGGAGCTTCCTGCGGCTGCTGGCCCCCCACGGGCTGTCCGGCGGTTCCATGGTCCCCTGCTGGGGCATGTCCGAGACCTCCTCCGGTGTCACCTACGCGCGCATGGACCGCGACGACGACACCACCGGGGTGGTCAGCATCGATCAGCGGACCCTCGACGGAGACCTCGCGTTCGTGACGGCGGACGCCCCGCACGCCGTCAGCTTCACGGAGGTGGGGCCGCCCATCGCCGGGGTGTCGCTGCGGATCGTCGACCACGGCGACCGGGTCCTGCCCGAGTCCCGGGTCGGGAGGCTGCAGGTCAGTGGCACCACGGTGCTGAACGGCTACTACGGCAACCCGGAGGCCAACCGTGAGTCCTTCACCGAGGACGGCTGGTTCGACACCGGGGACCTGGCCTTCCTGAAGGACGGCCGGCTCACGCTCACCGGCCGCGCGAAGGACCTGATCATCGTCAACGGGGGCAACTATCCGAGCCACGACATCGAGTCGGTCGCCGGCCGGGTCCCCGGAGTGAAGGTCTCCAGTGTGGCCGCCTGCGGCATCTCCGATCCGTACCACGGCACCGACCGGGTCGCCGTGTTCTACGTCCCGCTCTCCTCCGAACCGGCCGAGCACACCCGCGTCGCGCGGGAGGTCGGCGTCGCCCTGGCCCGTGAGATGGGCCTCCGGCCCGACCTGGTCGTGCCGGTTCCCGAGGAGGAGTTCCCCAAGACCGAGAGCGGCAAGATTCAGCGCGGGGCGCTCAGGGACGCGCTGCTCGCCGGCCGCTTCGACGACCGCCTGGGGTCCGTCGCGGCCACCGGCGGCGCCGCCCCGGACGACCCCGGCCCGTGGACGTACACCAAGGTCTGGCAGCCGGTGCCGGCGCCCGTGTCCGCGAGCACCGGGGGCGGCGGACCTCTGCTGCTGTTCGAGGACAGCGGGGGAGAGCTGGCGGCGGCGCTCGGAGACCGCTTCCCCCGCACCCGCGTCGTCACCGTCCGGCGGGGGAACGCCTTCACCCGCACCGGCGCCGACACCTTCACCCTCCGGCCCTCCGCACGCGAGGACTGCGTCCGTCTGATCGAGACGCTGGCCGGGGAAGGCGCCGCACCGGAGGCCGTGGTGCACGCCTGGGCGCTGCCGCGCTGGCCCGAGCCTCCGGACGCCGACGACTCCCGTGACGACCTCTACCGCGGCGCGATCAGTGTGCTGTGGTGCCTCCAGTCGCTCGTCGCGGCCGGCGCGGCCGGTACCCGGCTCCTCGTCGTCACCTCGGGAGCGCACCGGGTGCGGGAGGACGACCGGGTCGACTGGTGCAAGGGCGCCATCGCGGGAGTCGTGCGCACCGCGGCCGAGGAGGAGTGTCTGCGCGCGGTCGGCCAACTGGACCTGAGCGGTGACTCGGTGAGCGACGCGGCGGCGGCCGTCGCCCGTGAACTGGGCCTCCCCGCCACGGAGACCATCGTGGCCGAACGGGACGGCGCCCGCGTGGCACCCCGCCTCCGGGAGGTCCCCGAGCCCGATGGGCTCGCCGCGACCGGAACCATCAGGTCCCGGGGCGTCTACCTTCTCGTCGGCGGACTCGGCGGCATCGGTTTCGAGGTCGCGCGGTATCTGCTCTCCGCCCATCAGGCCCGGCTCCTCGTCGTCGGCCGCAAAACCCTCGGCGGCGACGACGAGGCGACCCGCCGGTACACGGAACTCGGCGAACTCGGCGATGTCCGTTACGCGGTCACGGACACCATCGACGCCGAGGCGCTCAGCGCCGCCGTCGCCGCGGCCGAAGCGGCCTGGAGCCGCCCTCTCGATGGCGTCTTCCACCTCGCGGGCGAGCCGGTGGCCGCCCAGTGGGACCGGCTGGAGGAGCACACCGTGCCGCGCGAGTCGGTGGACCGGTTCCTCGACCAGGCCCACCCGAAGGTCGGCGGCGCCTGGGCCCTGCGACAACTGCTCCTCGACCGTCCCGGCGCGCTGCTCGTCCTGTTCTCCTCGGTCAACGGCTTCTTCGGCGGCAGCTCCTTCGTCGCGTACGCCTCCGCGAACAGCGCGCTCGACGCCTTCGGCGACAGCTGGGCGGCCCGGGGCCGCCCGGTGCGCTGCCTCGCGTGGAGCATGTGGGAGGGCACGGGGATGAACACGGGGGCGCCGACCGCGGCGGCGGCGCGGCGGCGCGGCTTTCTGACCATCGCTCCGGAGCGCGGCATCGCGTCGCTGCTCGCCGCGCTCGCCCAGGACCAGCCGTATGTGCTGATCGGAGGGGACGCGGGACAACCCCACTTCCAGCGCGCGCTGGAGCACTCACAGCTGGAGGCCGGCGAGATGGTCGTCGCCATAGCCCCGACCGACCCGGAGGCCGACCCGGACACGCTGGTGGAGGCGGTGCGCACGGCGCTCGGCCCGGTGGGCCCGTACCGCGTGGCTGTCATGGCCCGGCTCCCCAGGGACGCCCAGGGGCGGGTCGACGCGGGTCTGCTCCCGGCCGCGCGGCAGTCCTTCGCCCGGCGGCGGTTCTCCGCCCCCGAGGGCGAGCGGGAGCGCGGCGTCGCCGCCGCCTGGAGCCAGGTGCTGGCGGTGCCCCGGGTCGGGCGGGACGACGGCTTCTTCGAACTCGGGGGGAACTCCGTGCGCGCCCTTCAGATCATGACGCGGGTGAACGACCTCTTCGGCACCGACCACTCGGTCAGCCTGCTGTACGAGAACCCGACCGTCCGCGATCTGACGTCGGCCTTCGGGGAGAGGGCCCGGGGATGAACGACCGCACCCCGTCGAAGCCGCTCGACCTCATCGCCTCCGCGGACCTCGCCACCCCCATGGCCATCCGGGTCGCGGCGACGCTCCGGCTGGCGGACCTGATCTCCTCCGGCCGCACCCGGCTGGCCGAGCTGGCGACCGCGGCGGGCGCCGAACCGGACGCCCTCCGCAGACTGCTGCGCTTCCTGACCTGCCGGGGACTGTTCACCGAGCCGGAGCGTGATGTGTACGCGATGAACCCGCCCGCGTATCTGCTGCGCTCCAACGCGCCCATGGGGCTGCACCCCTGGCTCGACCTCCAGGGCATGGCGGGCCGGATGGAGCTCACCTTCACCGGTCTGCTGGACAGCGTCCGCACCGGGGCCCCCGTCTACGAGGGCCTGTACGGGCAGCCGTTCTGGGACGACATCGGGGCCGACCCGGACCGGGTCGCGTCCTTCGACGCGCTCATGGCGGCGAATGCCGAGTGGTTCGGGCCGGGGGTGGCCGACGGCTACGACTGGCCGTCGGTGCGGCACGTGGTGGACGTGGGCGGCGGCAGGGGCGAACTGCTGCGCAGGCTGCTGACGGCCCACCCGGGGCTGCGGGGCACACTCGTCGACCAGCCCGACACCGCCGCGAAGGCGCGGGAGCTGATCCGGGCGGCGGGGCTGGACGGCCGCTGCGATGTCGTCGAGGGCAGCTTCTTCGACCCGCTGCCGGACGGCGGCGACGTGTATGTGCTGGCGAACGTCCTGCACGACTGGAGCGACGCGCGGGCGCTGACGATCCTGCGGCGGTGTGCCCGGGCCGGCGGGGAGCGGGGCCGGGTCCTCCTGGTGGAGTGGATTCTGGGGGCGGGCCCGGCCGAGGAACAGGCCACGCTGGTGGATCTGCGGATGCTGACCCTGATGGGAGGACGGGAGCGGACACTCGACGAGGTGGGCGGACTGGCCGCCGCCGCGGGCCTGTCGGTGCGGTCGGCCACACCGACGGCCGCCGGGCTGGTCCTGGTCGAGTGTGTGTCATCGGACGCCGCCGAGCCCGTCCCGGACCGGTCCTTCCCGGCGGACCGGTCCTTCCCGGCGGCCGGGGCCGGTGATCCGCCCTGACCCTCCGCTCCCCGCGAGGGGGTGGCGCGGAGGCGGACCCGGCCCCGGCCGCCGGGTGCCGCCAGGTCGTCTCTTTCGGATCGTGCCGGGCTCGCGAGCCCCGGCACCGCGCCTCGCCGCGCTGCCGTCGGTCGCCGGCGCTCCGCGTGGGCTCCCTCCTCCGCCTCGCGATCCACGGCACCGGACCCCGCTCACCGGTCCGGCCTGATCCGAAAGAGACTCCCTAGTTCTCCAGTACGGTCTGCGCGGCCCCGTCGAGCACGGCCGCGGCCCACTCGGTGAGATCGGTGTTCATCAGCTCAGCGGCACGGTGCCAGCGCTGGCGCTGGTCAGGTGTGGTGCGCAGAGCGACCACCCGTTCCGGCCGCTCCGGGTCGGCGGCGCTGCCCGGGGGGTGCTCGGCGCGGGCTGTGAGGGCGGGCGCCGTGGCGGGGGCGGGGAGCGGGGCCGGGTCCGCCCCCTTGGCCAGGCGCACCTGCTTGCGCAGGACATTCCGCGACCAGCCCTCCTGTTCCGCTCTGAGGAGCAGCAGATCCTGTTGCGCCGGGGTGAGCGCGGCGACCTCCATGTGGTGCCCCAGGCTGAGCGCCGCCCGGCGGCGGGACTGGTCGAACCGCCGCGCGATCCAGGCGTAGTTGCGGAGTGTCTGATAGTCCAGGGCGGTGCGCTTGACGGCCTCCCTGTAGCGGTCCGGGTAGGAGTTCTCGCCGTAGACCAGCCAATCCCCCAGCCACCAGCCGGAGGACTCCGATATCCGTGTGAGCTGCCTGCCGATCCTTATCCAGCGCTGGAAGGGAATGTCTGATCTGAAGAGCATTCCGGTGCTCCGCGGGAGCGTTTCCCTTCCGATCTGGAAAATGGTTGGCTGATTCGCTCCCGCGGAGTTCACCGTGCTCGAACCGGGTTCGTTTCCTGTTGTCGGGGTTGGTGTTCGGAGGTCGGAGACCTGCATACCTTCACCCTCTCCATCATGAACAGTTGACGGGCAGGAGTACTGGAGTGAGCATGACACCCGTCCCTGACTTTCCCTTCGCATCTCGCTAGGAGAGCCTTCGGTGACCGGCCGCCGGGCCACTCCGGGCGTCATCGGTCGGGACCCCGTGAACGCGCCGGACGCGTCCACCGGGCCGGCGGCCACTCGGTGAACCGTCCGCGTGCCCGTCCGCGGCGGCGGGCCGTTCGCCGGGGAAGGAGTACGCACGCGGAAGGCGGCCGGCCGGCTGTTGTGCGCCGGGCCGGGAGCGAAGTCCATCCATGTTTCGGAGAGGGTTCACCATGGCTCAGGTCGAGAATCCGGGGAACGTCGAGGAGAACCCGCGGGAAGAGTTGCTCGCGGCGGCACGCGCATTGGCCCCCGCCGTCGCCAAGCGGGCCGGTCATGCGGAGGAACTGCGGGAATTGCCGGAGGAGACGGTCGCCGATCTCGTCGCGACCGGTCTGCCCGAACTGCTGGTGCCCCGCAGGTTCGGCGGACGGGAACTCGACTTCGGCACACTGGTCGGCGCCACGACGGAGCTGGCGCGGGGCTGCGCCTCGACCTCATGGGTGATGTTCAACTACGCGCTGCACAACTGGATGGTCGCGATGTACCCGGAGGAGACCCAGCGGGAGGTCTTCGCGGAACGGCCCTACGGTCTGATACCCGCCACGATTCCCCCGCAGGGGAGGGCCCGGCCCGTTCCCGGCGGATACCGGCTGACCGGCCGGTGGTCGTGGGCGAGCGGGGTGATGCACGCCGACTGGGCGATGATGTGCGCCCTGGCCGAGACACGCGGCGGGCCCGAGGCCCGGGTCTTCCTCCTGCCGATGTCGGAGGTGGCCGTGCGCGATGTGTGGCACACCAGCGGGATGCGGGCGACCGGCAGCAACGACATGGAGGTCACCGACCGGTACGTGCCCGAACGGCGGTCGGTGCGCATGCTCGACATGGTGGAGGGCACGACCCCCGGCGCGGCCGTGCACGACAGCCCCCTCTACCGCTGTCCGCTCATCCCGACCTTCGTCCTCGCCGCCGCTGCCGTGTCCCTGGGGACCGCGCTCGCCCTGGCCGACGACCTCCGGGACCATCTGCGGGAGAGGATCGCCGCCCAGGGGAACGCCCGTCCCGAGGACACCCGGGGCGCGCAGTTGAGGATCGGACGGGCCGGTGCGGAACTCCGCGCGGCCCGGCTGCTGCTCGACGAGACGGTGACGCGTCTGACCCGGACCTACGGAGCGGGGGGCACCTACACCCCCGCCGAGCGGGCGTCCTGCCGCCGGACGGCCAGCTATGTGGTCGGGGCCGCCCGGTCCGCGGCGGACCGGCTGTGCGAGGCCCTCGGCGGACGCGGCCAGTTCCTGGACTCCCCGTTCCAGCGCGCCCAGCGCGATCTGAACACGCTGGCCACGCACAAGCTCCTGGAGCCCGACATGTCCTACACCCTCTGCGGACGGGTGGAGCTGGGCTTCGGTGTCGACCCCGCGACCTGGGTGTGAGGCCGCCGGTGCTCCCGTCCGTCCCTCCGGTCTCGCCGGCGAGACGCGGTGAACCGCCGGGGACGCTGAACGGCCGCATTCCCGTGTGCGCGTGAACGGCGGATTGTGCCGGTCGACCCGACAGAGGAAGGTGAGGCGCTGCACAGGGAAATTCCGGTGTGAGAGCATCCGGACCCGCTCGGCGCGCCATGCGATTCCGGGGGCGCGCTGAATCGGGCGGCTGCGAAAACGGGGGAACCCGGACGGCTTCGCTACACAGGGATGGAAATGGCTAAATTCTTCAAGGGACGCTTATGGCGTGACCGGAACTTCATGCTATTTTGGTCCGGGGAGAGTGTATCTCTCCTGGGCAGTGAAGTGACGGTCATTGTTCTGCCCTCGCTCGCCGTCTTTGTCTTCGGAGCCGGTGCGGCGACCGTCGGGGCCCTGATCTCATTGCAGTGGATACCTTACGTCGTGCTCGGGCCGATCGTCGGTGTCTGGGCCGACCGGGTCTCCCGCCGCATGCTGATGATCGTCTCCAATATGGCCCGGGCCCTCATTCTCGGCTGGCTCCCCGTGGCGGCGGCCCTCGATGTCCTGACCATCGAGCAGATATATGTCGCCGCGGTGCTCAAGGGCTCCATGGATGTGGTCTTCCAGATCTCCTACCACGCCTATATCCCCTCGCTCATCGACCGCGAGGATCTGGTGGAGGGAAACACCAAGACCGAGTTCAGCAAATCCGCGGCCATTCTGTTCGGCCGATCGCTCGGCGGCGTTCTCATCGCCGGATTCGGGGCGGCCAGGGCGGTGATGTTCGACGCCCTGTCGTTCGTCGTCGCCACCATCACCCTGCTGTTCATCGACAAGCGGGAGGAACCCCGGACCGCCGCGGGTCAGGAACGCGGTCTGGCGGCGGTCTGGCTGGAGATGCGCCAGGGGTTCACCCTGGTGACCCGGACCCGTCTCTACCGCTTTCTGCTCGTCATCAGCACCAGCGGAAACTTCGCCGTCTCCATGATGACGGCGACGCTCTTCAGTTTCGTCTACCGCGATCTCGGGCTCTCCGCCCGGGATCTGGGGCTCGCCATGGGTGTCGGCGGAGCCGCGATGGTGGTGGGCGCGCTGCTGGCGCAACCCCTCAACAACCGGTGGGGCATGGGCCCCACGCTCATCGTCGGCCACGCCGTCCTGGGTGTCGCCATCCTGATTCTGCCGCTGGCCGCACTGGGCGCCCCGCTGACGATCCTGATCGTGTCCCAGGTGCTCACGCTCTTCCCGGTCCCCCTGTTCAACGTCGGGCTGCTGACCATCCTCCAGTCGGTGACACCGCTGCCGCTGATGGGGCGTCTGAACGGCATCTCGCTTCCCCTGGTGTGGGGCGCCAACGCGCTGGGGGCCGCGCTCGCCGGCGTCCTCGCGACCGTCTTCGGCAGTGTGGTGTGCCTGGTGCTGGCCGGGCTGCTGGTCCTGTCGACGATCATCTGGATCGTGATGGGGTCGATCCACCGCATCGGTGCCGAGGTTCCCCGGGAGTACGAGGTGGCGGTGCCGAACTGATGTTCCATCAGTGACATGCTGTCGAGCGTGAGGAGATGACCGCACCATGTCCGCAGACGACCTGCAGGACCGGCTGGACCGACTGACCCCGTACCAGCGCGAGCTGCTGGAACGGCTCGTCCCCGAGCCGGACGGACCCGCCGAGGAGCCGATCCGCCCGCGCCCCGCCGGGATGGACCGGGTCCCGACCTCGTTCGAACAGGAACGGGTCTGGTTCATGGACCGCCTGGAACCGCACCGGACGGTCTTCAACACGCCCACGGCCCTCAGACTGCGCGGCCCCCTCGACCCGGCCGCCCTGGAACGGGCGCTCACCGCGGTGGTACGAAGGCACGAGGTGCTGCGCAGCGTGTTCGACGACGCAGGCCCGGACGGTCCCCACCAGGTCGTCCGGCACGATCTCGCGGTGCCGCTGCCGCTGCGGGACATGGCGGACACCGGCGAACCGGAGGCGCGGACCCGCTCCGCGATCCTCGCCTCGGTGATCGAGCCCTTCGACCTGGCGGCCGGCCCCCTGATCCGAACGGCGCTGTACCGTCTCGGCGACGACGACCATGTGCTGTCGATCATCCAGCACCACGCGGTCTCGGATCACTGGGCGCTGGCCATCTTCTTCCGGGAACTCGCCGCCCTGTACGAGGAGGAGTCGGGGGGACCCGCCGCCGGGCTCGCCGAACTGCCCATCCAGTACGCGGACTTCGCCCAGTGGCAGCGCCGGATGATGCGCGAGGACAGGCTGCGGGACATCCTCGACTACTGGCGCGACCACCTCAGCGGAGCACCCCCGGCCCTCGATCTGCCGACCGATCACCCCCGCCCCCGCATCCGGCGGGCGCAGGGCCGGTTCTGCCATGTGCGCTATTCCGCCGCGCTGATCGACCGGGTCCGCGCCCTCGGCCGGTCGGAGTCCGCGACCCTGCACATCACCCTGCTCGCGGCGTGGACCGCCGTCCTGGCCCGGTACAGCCGGCAGTCCGATGTCGTCGTCGGCGTCCCGATCGCCGGCCGGGGCCGCAGCGAGGTGCATCCGCTCATCGGCTACTTCCTCAACTGGCTGCCCCTGCGGATGCACGTCGCGGACGATCCGACCTTCCGCGAGCTGCTCCGGCGCACCCGTACCGCGTCGGTCAACGGCTACGCCCGGCAGTCGCTGCCGTTCGCGCTGCTCGTCAAGGAACTCCAGCCGGAGCGGGACCTGAGCAACACCCCCATCTTCCAGACCTCCTTCAGCCTGCGCGACGCCCAGGCACCCGTACCGCGGATACCGGGTGTCGACGCCGAGTACTTCGAGATGGACGGAGCGGCCACCCACTTCGACCTCATGGCCGAGCTGTGGGTCGAGGACGGCGACGTGGTGGGGTTCCTCCCGCACAGCGAGGAGCTCTTCGAGCCGGAGACCGTACGGAACATGGCCGACTACCTGGGCCGCGTCCTGGAGTCCGCGGTGGCGGCACCGGACCTGCCCGTGTCCCGGCTGTCCCTGCTCTCCCCCGAGGAGCGGACGGCGCGGCCGAGCCCCGCCCCCGCGGAACCGGCCGACGCTCCCGCCGGACGTCCCCTGCACGAACTCTTCGCCGACCGGGCCCGCGGCGGCCCCGACCGTGTCGCCGTCCGCTGCGAGGGCCGGGAACTGACCTACGCGGAACTCGACGCCGGGGCCAACCGGGTGGCGCACGCCCTGGTGGCCCGGGGAGTGCGGCCCGAGCAGCGGGTCGCGGTGTGCGCCGAACGCTCCCTGGACCTGGTGGTCGCCCTCCTGGGGGTGCTGAAGGCCGGTGGCGCCTACGTACCCCTCGACCCGGACGCTCCGGCCGAGCGGCTGGAGTTCACCCTGGCCGACTCCGGCGCGGTGGCCGTGGTGAGCCACCGCGCCGCATCGGCCCGGCTGCCCGCCCGGCGCCCGCCCGTCCTCTGCCTGGACGACGACCGGGGAGAGCTGGAGCGGCAGCCGCGAACCGACCCCGCCGTCCAGGTGGACGCCGCCCAGGCCGCCTACCTCATCCACACCTCCGGCTCCACCGGGCGGCCCAAGGGCGTCGTCGTCCCCCACGCCAACGTCGCCCGGCTGTTCACGGCGACCGAGGGCCACGGGTTCGGTCCCGACGACGTGTGGACCCTGTTCCACTCCTACGCCTTCGACTTCTCCGTCTGGGAGCTGTGGGGCGCACTGCTGCGGGGCGGACGGCTCGTCGTGGTCCCGCACTGGGTGACACGGGCCCCCGACGCGTTCGCCGATCTGCTCGCCGACGAGGGCGTCACCGTACTGAACCAGACCCCGTCGGCGTTCGCGCAGCTCAGCCAGGTCCTCCTGGCGAGGGATACCCCGTGCCCCCGGCTGCGGCTGGTGGTCTTCGGCGGGGAGCCCCTGGACCCGGCGTCCCTGGGACCGTGGTTCGACCGGTTCTCCGACGACCGGCCCCGGATGGTGAACATGTACGGGATCACCGAGACCACCGTGCACGTCACCCACCGCCGCCTGCGTGCCACCGATCTCAAGGACGACCTGGGTTCCGTCATCGGGGAGCCCCTCGCGGACCTGAGCCTCCATCTGCTGGACGAGCACCTGGAACCCGTCCCGCCCGGTATCCCGGGCGAACTGTACGTGGGCGGCGCCGGAGTGGCCCGCGGCTACCACGACGCCCCGGCGCTCACCGCCGAGCGCATGCTGCCCGACCCCTACGCGGGACGCCCCGGTGCCCGCATGTACCGGACCGGGGACATGGCACGCCGGGTCGCGGGCGGTGAACTGGTCTATCTGCGCCGCGTCGACGACCAGGTGAAGATCCGCGGCCACCGCATCGAGCCCGGCGAGGTCGAAGCCGCGCTCCGCGGCCTCCCGGGGGTGGCCGAGGCCGCCGTCATCGCGCGGAAGGAGCCGGACGGAGCCTCCACCCTGGTGGCGTACGTGGTCGGCGAGCCGGGGGCCGGCACCACCGCGCACGGAGTGCGCCGCGGCCTCCGCTCGACCCTGCCCGAGTACATGGTTCCCGCCGGGTTCGTCCTCCTGGACGCGCTTCCGCTCACCCCCCACGGCAAACTCGACCGGCGCGCACTGCCGGACGCCGACGGGAGGCGGCAGAGCGGCGGGGCGCCCCATGTGCCCCCGGCCACCGCGCACGAACGCTCGCTCGCCGCCGTCTGGGCCGATGTCCTCGGCAAGGAGGACATCAGCGCCACGGACAGCTTCTTCGACCTGGGGGGCCACTCGCTCATGGCGGTGCGGCTGATCGCCCGCATCCAGGAGGAGCTGGGCGTGAGGCTGCCGATCAGCGTGCTCTTCGAGCAGCCCGACCTGGTGGGCATGGCCGCGGCCATCGAGGAGATCGCCGGGGCCGGACCGGACCACTGACACCGAGGCCCCCGCCGCCGGCTCAACGCCGTCCCCCTCCCCGGCCGCCCGGGGAGGGAGACGACGTTCAGCGTGCGGTGAAGCCCGCGTCCACGGTGATCGCCGCGCCGGTGATGCCGGCAGCCGCGTCACCGGCCAGCCAGACACTGGTCTCCGCCACATCCTCCGCGCTGACCAGCTCGGGCAGGGCATGCTGCGCCAGTGACCGCCGCTCGTACTCCGCCAGGGTGGAGCCCAGCGACAGCGCCACCGCGGCGGTGCTCGCGGCCAGCCCGCGATCGGCCCGGATGGTGCTGGGGCAGACCGCGTTCACCCGGATGCCGTGACGGCCGTACTCCAGCGCCATCGCCTTGGTCAGTCCGATCACCCCGTGCTTCGACGCGACATAGCTGGAGAAGCGCTCCAGGCCCACCAGTCCGCCGGTCGAGGCGATGTTGATGACGGAACCGGACTGGTTCGCGACCATGTGGGGGAGCACCGCGTGCGCGCAGCGCCAGGGACCGTTGAGATTGACATCGATGACAAAGAGCCACTCCTCCTCGGTGAGCTCGTGCGCGGGCCGGCCACCGGGGCCCAGCACACCGGCGTTGTTCACCAGGACGTCCAGCGCGCCGAACTCGGCCAGCCCCGCCTCGACCGCGTCGGCGACCTGCTGCCGCTCCCGTACGTCGGCCACCGCTGTCAGCACCCGCGCACCCTCACGGCGGCACTCCCGGGCGGTCTCCTCCAGCTGCTGCCGCGTCGCCATCGGATACGGGCCGGGGGACGCCGCGTCGGAGATGTCGACGAGCAGGAGATCGGCGCCCTCCCGCGCGAAGGACCACGCGTGGGAACGGCCCAGTGCCCGTGCCGCCCCGGTGATCATCGCGACCTTGCCATCCAGTTTTCCCATCTCAGTCCCGAGCCCCTTCTGCGCCCGAACGAGTCCGGCGCCTGTTGGTTTTCGCTGATCCGGTCATCCCCAGGAAAGTTCCAGCCGGCCTCCCGTGAATCCGGCCAGGCGCGCCGCCTCGGCCTCGGCGGCCTTGCGCACCTTCGCCGGCACATCCGTGAACGGCTCGATGGTGACGGAGGTTCTCCCGCCCTTGTTCTCGACGTTCCAGATGCCGTGCATCCGTCCGTCCACCAGCAGGACCGGGGAGATCCAGCCCTGCTTGCGGTAGACGCGCTCCCGGAACGCGTCGGGGCACTGCGCGTCGACGCTGCGCGAGGCGCCGATCACCCAGGGGTCGAAGGCCGGCACCAGACGCACGGTCCCGCCCGGCCCGGCCTCGGCCGCCGCCGCGGCGTCCTCCGTCCGCATCCACGCGGTGTAGCCCTCGACCTCCACCTCGGTGACCTCGTCCCCGAGACTCTTGATCATCCGCCCCGCGGCGGCGGGGGTGTGCGCGCTCCAGCGCGCGTAGTCCTCCCGGGTGGCCGGACCGAACGCGCGCAGATAGCGACGCGTCATCAGCTCCAGTCCCTCCTCGGGAGGCACCGGCTGATAGCCGTCCAGCCAGAGATCCGGGGTGGTGAACTGGGCGTTCCGGTCCCTGTTGGGAGCGAAGCACAGCCGCCCCTGGAAGGACGCGGGCTTCAGAAGCGCCCCCCAACTGTCCCGCAGCTTCTCCCCGAGGGAGGGGAAGTCCGTCTTCCGCACCACGGCCTCGGCGAGTTCCTCCCGGGTGAGCATCGAGCCGCCGTCCAGCGCGCTGCTGATGGCGGGCAGTAATGCGTCCATTTCCTCTTCGGTGACACGGAAACCGCGCAGCCAGCTGGGTTTCAGATAGTGCTGATAGCCATTCAGGGCCCCCTGCCAATTCGGGTAGTCACGCGCGGGGATGAGATGCAGGGTTCCGCGCATCGCCCATGTCTTGACGAATTTCCGTTCGTCCCAGAGAGCGTTTTCCAGCCAGTTGGCCTCCAGGCCGTCGATCCGCGCCCAGAGGGACAGCTCCGCCGAGCTCAGCAACTGCGCGTGGAGCAGGCAGATGTCGTTGGTGACGTCGAAGACCTTCTCGGCCGGGACGCGTTCGACCAGGTGGTGCTGGTGCATCCGCCATGCCAGTACCTGATCCCAGGACAGCTTGACCGGTGGTCGCTTCGAAGCGGTGGCGGTTGGCGGGGGTGCCATGTGAATCCTCTCGCTCAACTGTGCAGATCCGAGACGGATCGCGTGTGATTTCTCTGGGTTCCGCTCACGTGCTTCTCGCGGGTATGCGGAGCTGCGGCGTTGGATATGGATAGTCATTCCCCGGGGAACCTGTCAAGCCCAACTGCCCCGACGGCTCGCGGAAATTACCTCTCCCGCATGGGCCCGGGAAACATTCGTCCATTATGCCTCGCGGCTGTGTCACCGCGGCAATTCGGCGGCGGCGTGGTGTCGCCTCCGGTCCGGCGGACCGTGGCCGCGGAGGCATGGCCGCCGCGGCTGCCGAGGAGCGGACCCACCGCTCGGTCCAGGCGTCGACCGGCGGGAACAGGCCCCGCGGGTGGCAGATCGCCGTCGAGGTCTGGCCGCTGTTGCGCCGCGGTCCGGGGGTGGAGAAGGTGCCGCCGCTGCCGTGCGGCGGGACCGGGTCCGGGTCCGGGTCCGGGTCCGGGGAGTGCCGCGCGGATGATTCGTGCGGTGGCGGTGGTCTCCTCGACGGGGGCACCGGTGGAGCGGGTCGGGTGAGGGCCGGGAGGAGACCGGGACCGCTCGCACGAGTCGTGCGGTGCCACCCGGCCCCCCGCCCGTCCCCGGACGGCGATTTTCGGACCGCAGACCATGATCAAGTCATTCATCGCCGGCCAGGCAACCCGAGCCGTGTCGCAGTCATGTCAACCATTGAACGAGGTGCGCGGTGATCATTCCGCCCGCGCCACCCACCAGGAGAAGGAGCCCCCCACATGTCCGAGCTTCCCGTCCACCGCCCCGCGCCGGCGCGAAGAAGAACGACGCGTCTCGGGGCCCGGATCGGCGCCGTTGTGGCCGCCCTCTGCGCGACCATCGCCCTGGCGCCGTCCCCGGCCTCCGCGAACCCGGTGGCCATACGGTTCCAGATGTACATGTACAACGAGTGTCTCGACTCGGACATGTGGGGCAACGCTTACACGCACGACTGCGGTACCAGCAACCCCTATCAGAAGTGGATCGTGTACAGCGGTCCACGGGGCTGGCAGCTCCAGAGCACACAGACCGGGCGCTGCCTCGCCTACACGCACAGCTGGGGACAGGCCAAGCCCCGTACCGTCGAGTGCAACGCGGCCGACGACGAGCAGTGGTGGGTCGACTACGACACGAGCCAGTACGTCAACCTGGTCAACTACTCCGTCCGGAAAGCCATTCAGTGTGTGTGCAACTCCCAGGGCGACCTGGTCATGGTCAACCCTGACCTGGGCAACTACGGCCAGATGTTCCGCGCCATCCCCGTGTAGCGGAAGGCCCCTTCCCGGCCGCGGGCAGTGACGGACGGCGGCACGGACGGCGGCAGCACGAGCATCGGCACGGGTCCGGCCGGCGCGGCCACCGTGTCCCCGCGGGTGGTGCCGTGTCCCGGAGGGCCGGCGCTCGCCCCGGCGCCGTCGCGGCGGCGCGACGCAACCCCCATCGGGACCCGGCGGCTATAGTTCCGGGCAGCGTCGCGTGCCGATGGCGGACGGATCGTCAGGCATGGAGGCGCCGTATCGAAAGGTGGCTCCGGCCATTCCCACTCCGATGTCACAGAGAATCACGCTCCACCCCGCCGAGGACCGGTTCCCCGGCCCCCGGCCCGCCGTCCTCGTCCTGCCCGGCGGCGGCTTCCGGCAACTCCCGCCGCGCGAGTTCCCCGCGCGCGAGCCGCGCACCGCGTCCTGGACGACCGCGCGCGCGGCCCGGCCGCGACGGGAGGACGTTCGTGTCGACTGACCGCGTCACCGCCTGGGGCGGGGAACTGCGGCGGGTGCACGGCAAGCTGCGCACCGCGCTGGCACTGGCCCGGGCGGGACTGGACGGCGGCGACCCCGACGCCGCCGCGACCGACCTGCTGCTGTTCTGCCACGGGTTCTGCGCTGCCCTCTCCGGCCACCACCGCGCCGAGGACGGTTCGCTCTTCCCGGAACTGGTACGGGCGCGACCCGACCTGGCGCCGGTGGTCGCGAAGCTGACGCAGGACCACAACATGATCGAGCACCTCATCGGCGGCTTGCGGAAGGCACTGGCCGACTCGGCCGACCCGGAGGTGGCGCACCACCACCTGGACGGCATCGAGGCGGTCATGGAGACGCACTTCAGGTACGAGGAGAAGCAGATCGGAGCGGTGCTGGACGACATGGACACCGACTTCGACCGCACCGAGATCTTCGGCCCGATCAACTGAACCGCGTCCCGGTCGCGCCGCCGCTTCTGACGGCGCGACCGGGGCCCGGGCGCCGGCCCTCGACCGCCGGGGCTTCGGCGAGGCGGTGAACCGTAGTGGGGACGGCGGGCTCGACGCGGCGCGTGGCGACCGAGCGGGCCGGGGAGAGGGCGTTCAGCCAGGTGGACGGCGGGGCCACCCGGGAATCGGGGTGCTATAGCCGCTCCGGCTGCCAGAAGCACGGCGCCCGCCCCATGACGTACCGCTCAGTGAGATGATCCGCGCGAATCGCGCATGAACCGCTCCGCGCGGGCAGGCGCGCAGCGGGCCCATTCCGCGGCTCCCACGGTTGCCCGCAACCGGCGGCAGCCCGCTGGTCAGCGCCTCTCGGAAGGGCGCGGGCCCAACCCGCCGCAGGGCCGGCGGCCGAGGTCCCCCGGGCGTACGCACGGCTGAGGCGACCGGTCCCGGTTGTCCGGGAAACCGCCACGCCCGCACCGCTGTTGGGGCATCCTGTTGTCGGTGACACGAACTCCCCACCCCGCTCGGCGCACGTGGCTCCGCGTCGTGCTGATCGCGGTGCTGGCCTGTACATCGCTCCTCCTGGCGTGGGGCGCGCGAGACGCCGAGTTCGGCAGCGTCGAACAGCTGATGGCCATCGCGAGCACGTTCGCCGGACTCGGGTCCCTCGGGGCGGCCGTCTTCCAGCTCCTGCCGCCACCCGCTCCACCCCGGGACGCGGGGGAAGTGGCCGACCAACTGGCGGACAGTGTGTCGGGGCAGTGGACGGAGGAAGCCACCGCCCGCGAGCTCCGGGAGCCGCGGGTGATTCCACTGTCCTGGGCCGCCACCGAGAGACAGGTGGCCGCACGGGCCGAGGCCATCTTCGGGACCCGGACAGGCCGCGTTCTGCGCATGTCCCTCGAAGGACGTCTGGAAGGCGACTTCTCCACCGCCTGCGCTCAACTCGCCGACGGATACGGGCGTATCCCCAGCGGACGGCTCGTGGTGCTCGGAGAACCGGGCGGCGGCAAAACCGTACTGGCCCTCATGCTCACCCTCGGCCTCCTCGCCCAGCGCGCTCCCCAGGGCCCTGTCCCCGTGATGCTGTCCGTCTCCTCCTGGGACCCTGTCAACAAATCCCTCGACGACTGGATCACCGACACCCTGGCAGCCCAGTACTACGGCGGCCAGACCCACGCCCCTCGTCTGCTCCTCAGCCGGCAGATGCTGCTTCCGGTCCTCGACGGGCTGGACGAGATCCCCGAAGCGGCCCGCCGAAACGCCGTCCGCGCCCTCAACGCGGCCTGTGGCGACGGCCGCGGTCTCGTGCTGACCTGCCGGTCGACCGAGTATCAGGACGTCATCGAAGGCGGCTCGGCCCCCCTGCGCCGCGCCCCGGTGGTCGAGGTGGCGGCGGTGCCCGTGGTGGACGCGGTCAACTACCTGGCAGAGGTCGACTGGCCGGAGGGCGTGGACTGGCGACCGGTCTACGCCCGACTGGACGAGCACCCCGAGGGCGCCGCGGCCACCGCGCTGTCGACCCCTCTGACACTCACCCTCGCCCGCTCCGTCTACCGGAACTGCGGCCGTGATCCAGCCGAACTCCTCGACTTCGACAGTCGGCACGGGGTCGAGGACCACCTCGTCGACCACATCATCCCCGCCGCCTACGCCCCCGCACCGGGTTCCCTCCCCCTACCGGACGATGACACCTGGCAGCGGAACGCGGAACAGGCGGAGCGGTATCTGACGTTCCTCGCCACCCACCTGCACGGGTACGGGGAGCGGGACCTCGCGTGGTGGCGCATGAGCGGCCGGCTCTTCTCCCGGTGGGCCGGGCTGGTGGTGGGCCTCAGCCTCGGTCTGCTCACGATGCTTCTCGCGGCCGGGGTGCAGAAACTCCTGGGAGGCGATGTCGGTTACGCGGCTGTTCTGGGTGCGGGAGTCGCCGTACTGGCGATGCTGACCTGGTACGCGGCACCGGAACGGCCCCCGGGCCGGGTCTCCTTCGCCCGGCGCGGCTCCCTGCGACGGCTGTGCGCGGGCTTCGGCGCGGGTTTCGCTCTGGCATCCGCGCCGGCCGTCATGGTCCTCGGCACACAAGCTGTCATGACGACCTACGGCGAAGGGTGGACCACCGCGGATGTGGTCGCTCTGTCCCAGATGGCCGCGTTCGCCGCGGGAGCCGCGCTGGCCGTCGGAGCGGCCTTCGCCGTCCACCAGTGGCTCAACACACCGCCCGAGGGGTCCGCCCGCGCGACTCCGGTGGGACTGCTGCACCAGGACCGCAACTCCGCCCTGGTGGGCGCGGGACTCGCCGGCGTCATCTTCGGAGCTGCCGCGGTCCCCCTGCTGGTCACCTCGGTCTCCCTGGCCTTCGTCGTCTTTCTGGCGCTCATGGGCTGGGCCGGCGAGCCCCGGCTCACCGACATCCTGGCCCGGGTGACAGACGAGACGGGAGCCTATGACTCCCTCCCGCGCGTCCTCGCGGCCACCGTGCTGCTCGGCACGGTCTTCTCCGTGCTGATGCTCCTGCACCGCGCCTGGACGAAGTTCGCCCTCCTCCGCGTGTTCCTCGCCGCGGGGGGCAAGGTGCCCTGGAACTTCGTGCGGTTCCTGTCCGACGCGCGCGACCGGCAACTGCTGCGCCAGTCCGGCGGCACCTACCAGTTCCGCCACATCCATCTCCAGGAACGCCTCGCCGGCCGCTCCCTCGCCCGCGACCGCGCCCTCGTTCCCCGAGCTCACCTTGTCCGCCGGCGACGTATTCGACTGGCGAGCGCGGGAGGCGCTCTGGCGGTCGTTCTCCTCCTGATCACCTTGATTGTTCCGGGTGATCCCTCCCGGATTACCCTGTCCACCGGCAGGATCGATGCGATGAGTTTCGGTCCGGCGGGCACGCGGACCCTTGTCACCGCCGACAGGGATGGCATCGTGCGACGCTGGGACACGGAGAATGGTGAGAAGGTCTGGGAGCGGAGAATCAGCGGCCTGGTCGACTGGACCGATTACGACTACGGCGAGGACGAGTACACCTTCGATATGAGCATCGAGGTGAACAGGGATGGGGTCCTGCTGTTCGGAGAGGATGAGAATCAGTCTCCCCGGGAGTGGAAGATCCCCTGGAACCGGTCGGAACGCATAACAGACAAGGAAATCAACAGTTACTCGGTGGTGGACACCGCGGCTCGCGGCCGCTATCAGTTCGGGATCAACGGAGTGGACACCTACTTCATGGACACGCGGGCCGACAGTGATCTCGGTGTGCACGGCGGCGTGTATCTCGGGGAGTACTACGGGGGTGCCGTGAGCGAGAGCGGAGTACTTGTCACCTTTCTCGGTGACTCAAGGACCATTGACGTGTACGAATCGGGTGTGAAACAGCGCAGGTGCGGCGACATGCCGGGGGAGCGGTGGGCGATCGACAACACCGGTGAACGGCTCGCCAGCGCTCTCGGGGCGACCGCCCACGGGTGGGATCGCTGCGCCAAGGACTGGTCGTTCGACACGCACAAGCCGATCGACGCCCTTGCCCTGAGCGGGAACGGCGCGGAACTGGCGCTCACCGTCGACGGCATGACCCGTATCTATGACACGTCCGAGCTCGACTAGGGCCTCGGACGCAGATCGTGGTCTTGCTGGAGCCGTGAACGGCGAACCGCGCGGACGGCGGGGTTCGTCAGGCGCGGCGGGCCGTGCCCGTCCGGGTGGCATGATCGGGGGCATGAGTGATCGTATTGTCGCCGCTGCCGATGGTTCGTCGAAAGGGAACCCCGGCCGAGCCGGGTGGGGCTGGGTGGTGGCCGACGCGCGCGGTCTGCCGCAGCGCTGGGAGTCCGGCCCGCTGGGCACGGCCACCAACAACGCCGCCGAACTCACCGCGCTGCTGCGCCTCCTGGAGTCCACTCCTTCCGGTACCCCGCTGGAGGTGCGGATGGACTCGCAGTACGCCATGAAGGCGGTCACACAGTGGCTGCCCGGCTGGAAGCGCAACGGGTGGAAGACGGCCGGGGGCAGTCCGGTCGCCAACCGCGATCTGGTCGAACGGATCGACGCCCTCCTGGCCGGCCGCGAGGTGAACCTCGTGTACGTTCCCGCGCACCAGGAGGGCGGGGACGTGCTCAACGCACTCGCCGACCAGGCCGCGAGCGACGCCGCCGCCACCCAGGAGGCCGGCGGGACCGCCCTCGGCCACGCCCTGCCCGTCCCCGCGCCGGAACGGACCACCCCGCCCCGGCCCGCGCGACGGGCCGGGGCCCAGCGGAAGAGGAACAGCGGCTCGAACGGGAGTGCCCGGACCATCACCGCGAAGTTCGCCGGCCGCTGCTCCTGCGGTGCCGCCTACACGGCCGGGAGCAGGATCGCCAGAGTCGGCGCCGGATGGGGACACCCCGGCTGCGGGACAGCGGAGCAGGCCACCGCCGGTCAGTGAACCGGAGCAGCCCTCCCCGAAGCCCATGACCGCGCGAACCGCTGCGGACGGACGGCGGCGCCCAGGGACGGCGAAAGACCGTGGGCCGGACCGTGTGAGGAGCGCCGGCCCGCCGAGAGACCTGCCGGGAAACGGCCCCGGGGCCGTTCGCGGACCGTACCGCTCACCCCCGGTCCGTGGCGATCCCCTTCGCCACCCATCGCGGGGCCGGGCCTGCCCGCGCGCCCGTGCGGCACTGCCGGTCGCCCTGCCGGGGTGGGTGCGGCGGCGGGAGCGTGACATCGCCCCGGGGAGGGTGGGTCGAGGGGCGTTGAAGACCCTCCGCGCTCCGGCCCTCCCTGGTGTCGCGTGGTGGGGGAGCGGGTGATGTGCACCGAGAGGCGTACGCACACTCTTCACGTGATATCCCCTCAATGGAGAGATGTTCTCAGCCGGCTTCGTGCCCTGACGCAAGGCTCTGCCGGCTCCCGCGAGGGTGGATCTCCCCTGCGTGCAGAGCTGCTGACGCGCTGACGGGGAACAGATTCGAAGGGGCTCATTCCGTACCGTATAGCTGCGCTCTTCGGGGGAATGGCCGGAGTTTCTGTGAAGGCGCTGTGTCAGCGTGTGGCCCTCCGGGTGGCCGTGAGGTCGCCCGTCCTCCTCCCCTCCTGGAGCCTTCATGGGTTCACGTGCCTTGAGCACGCCCGTTCGGCGTGCCCGCAGACGGTCCGGCCTGTTCCTCGTCTCCGGTCTCGCCGCTCTCTCCCTGACGGTCACGGCGCTCCCCGCGCTGGCCGCCCCGACGGACCCCGGACCGTCGTCCGTCTGGGGAAAGAACGATCCCCCTCTGACCTCTCCTCCGGTCAAGGTCGGTTCCAACCGGCCGGTGCCCAACGAGAACCAGGCCCCGGCCCCGGCGGAGCTGGCCGCGTGGCGGGCGGAACAGGGGAAACGGGTCGCCGCCGGCGGCGGCGCAGCGCAGACACGCCGGGCCGGTGCGGCTACCCCGTTCGAGCCGGAGGGCCAGGGGGCGGTTCCCTGGCACCGGATCTCCGACTTCCGGATCACCGACTCGCTGGTCGCCCGGATCAATCTCTCCAACGGCAATCTGATGCTGGCCGGTACGGACTTCGACATCGCCGGGGTGGGCCAGCGCCTCCGTCTGACGCGCACCTACAACTCGCTGGACGCCCCGTGGGGCAAGGTGTCCCAGCGCTGGTGGCAGGGGTACGAGCGCTATCTCAAGATATCCACGGGCGAGGTCGTCCTCTATGACACGACCGGCGACACGGTCCGCTTCACCCCCGCCTCGGGCGGCGGATTCACGACGCCGACGGGCTACTCGAAGGACCTGAAGAAGAACACGGACGGCACCTACACGCTCACCAGCCGCAAGTCCGGAGCGAAGGACACCTACAACACCCACGGAACGCTGACCGAGGTCACCGACCGGAACAAGGGAAGGATCACCGTCACCCAGCACGACCAGGGCACGGAGCACAAGGGCTTCAAGCTCACCGAGACGCGCTCCGGCCGGTGGGTCGACCTGGTGAAGACGTATCCGAACCAGTGGCAGGCCAAGGACCACACCGGCCGCACGGCGGTCTTCGACCTGAACCCGGCGGGCGATCTGGCGAAGACCACCGACACCGAGGGCAAGGCCACGGTCTTCGACTATGACTCCGCACGGCGACTGACGAAGATCACCACACCCAAGGGCCGGGTCACGGTGTTCACCTACGACAGCGCCGACCGGGTCACCTCCATGCTGCGGGCCACCGCCTTCAACGGCTCCGGGCACACCGGCCCGACGTACACCTACGCCTACTCCGCGGCGAGTCCGCAGGCCGCCGGGACCACCACGGTCACCGATCCGGAACAGCACGCCACCCAGTACGAACACAACGCCGACGGTGAGGTCACCAAGGTCACCGACGCTCTTGGCCGCAACCGTGCCACCACATTCGATGCCAACCGGAACGTGGCGACGGCCACCGACGCGATGGGCGTCGGCGGTGCCGCCGGGAATGTCACCGCCTACGGATGGGACGGGCGGAACAACCCCACCTCCGCGAAGCTGCCCACCGGCGCGACCGCGTCCATGACGGGCTACCAGACGATCGCCGGAGCGGACCTCCCCGGCTCGATGACGACCGCCGACGACGAGAAGACCGACTACACCTACGACACGGCGGGCAACACCACCTCCGTCGCCGTGACCGGCACCGGTGGCGGCACCCGGACCTTCGAGCACAACCCCGCCACACCGACCTGCGGCGGGTTCGAAGGGCAGCGCTGCAAGGCCACCGTGAAGATGACCGCCACGAAGTCGGTCTCCACGGCCTTCCGCTACGACAGCCAGGGCAACCTGGAGAAGGTCACCCCGCCCGCGCCGCTCGGCCACAGCAGCTACACCTACGACTCGCTGGGCCGCCCGCTGACCGTCACCGACGGGCGCGGGACCACCACCACGTACACCTACGACCACCGCGACCGCACCAAGACCGTCACCACCGCGAACGCCAGTGTGCGGTACGAGTACGACAGCGACGGCAACATCACCCTGCGCTCCGACGGCAGCGGCGTCATCCGCTACGAGTTCGACCCGCTGTCCCGGGAGACCGTCCGCACCCTGCAGAACGGCTCCCAGACACAGCTCGCCTACACCCCCTCGGGCAACGTCGACACCTACACCGACCCCGCCGGCGTCACCGACTACACCTGGAACGCCGTCAACAAGCTGACCGCGCTCAAGGAACCGACCGGCAACAGGACGACCACCTTCGAGTACAACCGCAACGACACCCGCACCAAGACCACCTATCCCGGCGGAACCGTCCAGACCGTGACCCCCGACAACTCCGGCCGCCCCCAGAAGATCAAGGCCACCTCGCCCGCCGGGACCCTGACCGAGCTGGACTACTCCTACCTCAACGGCACCAAGGACGGCGGCAAGATCCGCACCCGCACAGACGCGGTCGCCGGACTGAAGACCACCTACAGCTACGACAGCGCGGGCCGGTTCTCCTACGCCAAGGAGGAACAGGGCACGGCCCTCGTCGCGTCCTGGCAGTACTGCTACGACCTGGCCGGGAACCTCACCTCGCAGGGCACCGACCCCGGCTGCCCCCGCGGCACCACCTACACGGTCAACGACGCCCAGCAGATCATCGCGAAGAACGGCTCCACCGCCGGCTGGTCCCACGACGGAGCCGGGAACGAGACCTCCGGGGCCTCCACCCCCGAGGACGCCCGCACCGCCGAGCAGTGGTCGGACTACGCACAGCTCACCTCGCTCACCGTCGGCGCGACCACCTACACCGGGCAGTACGGCTCCACCGACCAGAGCGAGCGGATTCGGCTCGGGAACACCTTCTTCCACAACGGTCCGCTGGGCCTCTCGGCCACCAGCACCGCCGGCGTGGACCGGGGATTCAACCGGGAACCCGGGGGCACCCTCAACTCCATGACCACCGGGGGCACTTCCCACTACTACCTGACCGACGCGGTCGGCAGCGTCGTCGCACTCGTCGACGGAGCCGGGACGAAGGTCAACACCTACGCCTACAGCCCCCGGGGCGTGAAACGCGCCACCACCGCCGAGACCGTCCCCCAGCCCTACCGGTTCGCCGGCGGCTACCAGGACCCCACCGGCCTCTACCACTACGCCGCCCGCTACTACGACCCCCACATCGGCCGCTTCACCCAGCCCGACCCCTCCGGCCAGGAGAAGAACCCCTACCTCTACGCCGAAGGCGACCCCGTCAACCGCATCGACCCCACCGGACTCCTCAGTTTCGGCGACATCGCTGAAGCGGTCACACCGTGGGGAGATGTCAAGACGGCCCAGGCATTCGGAAGCGCTCTCGGAGACGGTGAGTGGGGACAGGCCGCGTCCATCGGTTTCGGGTGGGCAACGGGCGGAGCGGTCGCCAGCGCCTGTACAGCCGGGGCGGTGATCTCCGTGGGGCCGGCCGGAGCGGCCGCCGCACCGGGATGCGCACTTGTTGGTGATGCCGCAGGCAACTTCGCCGAAGATCAGACCACGCAGGCCTGGTCGTAGGATTCTGTTCGGGGCCGGTGGAGGCAGTCAATATCCTCCACCGGCCCCACGAGCTCGACACACGGAGGTCCAGTGCTTCACATCGCAGAAAATCAGGGAAAAGGGTCGTGGATTCCCGACGGGATGGAACTTCCAGTAGCCCTGACAGGGCTTCTCTTCGTCGCGTTCGTCATCGCTTTCATCAAATGGCGCCAGAGGTGACGCAGGTGACTCACTCGCAGTGAACGCCAGGTGGGAGGAGAAGCATCACGTGGATCACAGTACTGCAAAAATAGTCAGAATACTTGGGCTGGTGATACTCGGCCTGACTCTGGTCATGGCAATATCGGTCATTGCCCTGTTGGCTGCGGGGGCAGAATTCACTCTCATCATGACTGCTCCCATCATTTTTCTGGGTATAGGGTTGCTGATATTCAGAACCGGAAGCGGATCGGCGAAAATCCAGAAGGACTAGCCGAAGCGGCCTGCCGATTACTCCGATGCGCGGAGAGGGTTCACCCACCCGCCGGAGGTGGGACACAGCACGATTTTCCCGGGCGGGACGGCCCGGAGGTTCCTCCGCGACGGTCCCGGCTCGCCTCCCTCGCCGACGGCTCCCCGCACACGGGTCACCACCGGCACCGGGTGCGCCGCCGCTCTCGCGGCCACCCGCCTCGGAGCCGACCGGGTCACCGGCGTCGGCATCGCCCCCCACCTGGTCGAAGCCGCCACCGACCGTCCCCACGCCGTCGGGGTGCGGGTGCGCGGGCGGACGGGGGAGTGTGAGGCCGCTGCTCTCACTTCCCGGACGGGTCGGGTGCCTCAGCCCGCGGCCGAGCACTGGCGGGACGCCCCTTTCGCCGCCGGGACGGCCGGCTGATAGCAGCGCCCTGCCCGCCGCGGACGCGACCCCCGGCCAGGGGGCGTCCACGCGGCCGTCACGCGTGCCGAAGGGGAGTGTCCGTATTACGGCCCGGGGCCCGGCGGGTGCCTCACTCGTCCTGGTCGGTACCGTCCTGTCCACGGGAGCGGGCGATCCGGCGCAGCCGGTGGTGCCGTCCGGGCCCGGCCTCGGAGATCGCCTCGCCGACCATCGCCCGTACCGCCTCCCGTACGCCGTGCAGCGCTTGGCCGCGTGCGGGTCCGGCGCCGGGGTCCGCGCGCAGTTCCTTCAGCAGTGCCCAGCACAGCAGCAGCATGACCACCACGAAGGGCAGCGCCACCAGGATCGTCGCGGTCTGGAGCGAGTTCAGCCCGCCGGCCACCAGCAGCACGGCCGCCACCGCCGCCATCAGTACACCCCAGACGACCACGAGCCAGGTCCGCGGCGTCAGCGCGCCTCTGCTGGTCAGCGACCCCATCACCAGTGACGCGGAGTCAGCGCTGGTCACGAAGTACGTCATCACGAGCAGCATCGCCACCCAGGAGGTGACCGACCCCAGCGGCAGCGCGTCCAGCATCGCGAACAGCGACGCCTCTTCGCCGTCCTTGAGCTTCGCGGCCATGTCGACCTCGCCGGTCGCGTCCAGCCGGATACCGGTGCCGCCCATCACGCAGAACCAGACGACGGTGGCCCCGCTCGGGACGAGCAGCACCCCGATCAGAAACTCCCGGATGCTCCGGCCCCGGGAGATCCGCGCGATGAAGGTTCCCACGAACGGTGCCCAGGAGAGCCACCACGCCCAGTAGAAGATCGTCCAGGAGCCCAGCCAGGTGCTGTCCGTGAAGGCGCCGGTCCGGGTCGCCATCGTGACCAGCTGGCTGACATAGCCGCCGATGCTCGCCGGGATCGCGTCCAGGATGTAGACGGTCGGTCCGAGCACGAACACGAAGAGCATCAGACACGCCGCGAGGACGATGTTCATGGTGCTCAGCCACTTCACGCCCTTGTGGAGTCCGGTGAACGCGGAGATCACGAAGGCCGCGGACAGGGTGACGATGATGAGCAGTTGCACGGTCGTCGAGTCCTTCACGCCCGCGGTGAGGTTGAGGCCCTTCGCGACCTGGAGGGTGCCCACCCCCAGGCTCGTGGCGGTCCCGAACACGGTCGCGAACACCGCCAGCAGATCGATCAGCTGACCGGGCCGGCCGTTGGCCCGGCGTTCCCCGAGCAAGGGAACGAACACCGAGCTGAGCCGGTTGCCGCGGCCCTTGCGGAAGCCCGCGTAGGCGAGCGCGAGGCCCGCGATCCCGTAGATCGCCCACGGGGTCAGGGTCCAGTGGAAGAACGAGTACTCCAGCCCTGTTCCCGCCGCCGCGCCGGTGCGCGGCTCCACTCCGCTGCCCGGGGGCGGTGCCAGATAGTGGGTGAGGGGTTCACCGACGCCGTAGAACATCAGGCCGATCCCCATGCCCGCGCTGAACATCATCGCGATCCACGCGAGATTGGTGAACTCCGGCTCGCTGTCGTCCGTGCCGAGCCTGACCCGGCCGTAGCGGGAGAAGGCGAGCAGGACGCACAGGACGAGGAAGGCGTCCGCCGCGATCACGAACAACCAGGCGAAGTTGCCCAGCACCCAGTCCAGGGCTGAGCTGGACGCGCTGTCGAAGGACTCCTTCCCGATGGCCGCCCAGGCGACGACGCCGAGGACGACCGCGACGCCGACGACCACGACCACCACGTCGGGGGAGGTGTCCCGGCCGTCGGGGCGGTGGGACTCCTCCGGCCGCTCTGACTCTTCGATCGATTCGCTGCTCACCGGGGTCACTATGGTGGGGAAAAAGCCGTCATGTGCCCATGGCACGCCGATTGCCCCACCCGTGTGGGTTCCCGCGTTCCCCGGAGCGATGCCCGTGGTCGTCGCCGCTGTGCGGGTGGGCGGTCGCCCCCCGTGCCCGCATCGGCAGCGCCAGAGGGCCGTGCGGACGGTGTCGGCGCCGGCGCGTGGCGGGCGGCTTCGAGGACCGCCCTGTCGCCACCTGGCCGGGGTTGGCCGAGGGCGATGTCCTCCCGGGCGCCGCCACCGGTCCGGTCAGGGGGTTGTCGTCGGTGTGGTGGAGCCGGTGGCTGATCCCCGGGCCGGGTGCGCGGGGTTCGCCGGGGCGCGGCTGATACCGGGTGCGCCCGCCAGGCCATCGGGGGTGTTCGGCGGGCAGCGCGGTGCCGTCGTCCACCTCCCCGGGCCACCGGCCGTCCGGGGTTCGGGTCGTCGTGGTCGCGGCCGTGGACCCGGCCGCGCAGCGGCTGCCCATCACCGTTCACGCCGTCCAGCGTGGCAGCCGCCACTGACATCGGCGCCCGTGGCGCGTACGGGCTCCGGGCCGTCAGGCGGACGCGCAGGACGGGCAGGGGGCCGGGGGCCGGGGCTCGACACAGACGTCGTCGATCACGGGGCCGTTGGGGGCGGCCGCGCCGGTGGTGCTCGTGAAGGCGAGGGTCGTGGTGGGGCCGCCCGCCACGAAGGTGAACCGGCGGGTCACATACCCCATGGCGGTGTAAGTCTTCCCGGTGACGTCGAAGGCGAAGTCCTGCACGTTCTGGCCGTCGACGAGGACGGTGCCGGTCTTCACGGCGGGATCGGTGTCGGTCGGGTTGCCCGCGAGCGCGTAGGTGACGGTGTAGGTGCCGCCGGGAGCCGTGGCGAAGGTCTGGCTCACCGCGCCGGTGCCGTTGAGGTCGACCGACTGATCGCCCTCGGCGGCCTGCCAGGTACCGGCGCCGATCAGGTCGACCGCGCCCCGGCTCACGGACCACGGCCCGATGTCCTCCCCCGGGAAGTACGGGGTGAAAAGGCCGGCGGGGGCCCTGGGGTACTCGAATCCGCCGTCGTGGAAACGGGTGACGGGCGGCACCGACGCCACCGCGCCGGAGCCGGTGCCGGCACCGGAGAGCAGGACCGCGGCGGCCACGGCGACAGCGGAAACGCGCGAGGAAAACATGGGGCACTCCCTGGGAGGTGAGCACGAGGGCCGGGCTCTCGCGATGGCGGGCGGAACACTCCCCGCCGGTCGGGCCCGGCGATCCAGGCTAAGGGGGCCGCGCGCCCCGGGTGCAGACGCTGTCAGCCGCCGTGAGCGGCGCCTATGGGGCACTGAGCAGCGCTCGTCACACCAAGGCGCCCCCTACGGCCTCCCGCGCCCCCGTCCGTACCGGAGGAGCGTCCGGGGCCGCCGGGAGAACCGCCCGCCACGGTCGCCGTGTGATCGCTCCATCACCGCCGGAGGGAGGAAGAACTGCCGGAACCCTCCGGCGAGCAGGACACGACGGGACGGGACGGGAAACGGCGCGAGGCCCGACACCCCGTGGGCCCCGGTCCGGAACGGCGTACGGTACGGACCGGGGCCCACCGGCACGGCGGCCCGGCCACCCGCTACGACAAGAACGACAAGGAATCCGTCACGAGTGGGACACGGGCGCGAGATGCTCGTGTGCCCAGTCGGCGAATGTGGTGGGCGAGATGCCCAGCGCTCGGGCGAACTCGGGCCGGGCGGGCTGGAGGACCTCGTTGTTCCAGTCATGTCCGGCGCCCCACCTCGGCATGCCCGCCGCAAGGGCATCGTCAAGGCTCATGGAGGGCACGGTCACGGGCACGCCCCACGCGGCGGACAGTGTCCGCGCGATCCGCGCCATCGTGAGCAGGTCACCTGCCAGCTCCAGTTCCACTTCGTGGAACCGGTCGGGGCTGCCGATGGCGTGCGCGGCGGCCGAGCCGATGTCCTGCGTGGCCACCAGTGCCAGTTCGGTGTCGGGTCTGAGCACCGTCAGCAGGCCGCCACGGGGTCCGTTGGGCGCCAGCTGGGGCAGGTTCTCCATGAAGAACGCGGGCTTGAGCACCGTCCAGCGGGGGAAGCCCGCAGTCCGCACCGCCTCCAGGATGGCCTGCTTGGTGTCGAAGTAGCCCTCCAGCGCCGCCCAGCGGCCGTCGGCCCAGCCGGGGGCCCGGGTGTGCGCACCGACTCCACTGGTCGAGGACTGCACGAAGTGCCGCACTCCCGCCGCTTTCGCCGCGTCCATCAGGTTGGCGGCCTGCGCGAGCTCTCCCGCGAAGTCGACGCTGGTCTCGGTCATCGGCGGCATCTGCACCGAGAACACCGCGTGGACTCCCTCGACGGCCGGGCCGAGGGAGGCCGGGTCGGAGAGATCAGCCCTCACCAGTTGTGCGCCAAGCGCCTCGACGGCCCTGGCGGACTTCGAGCGGGGGTCGCGCACGAGCGCGCGCACCGGTACGTCGGCGGCCAGAAGCGCGCGGGCGGTGGCCCCGCCCTGGCGGCCGGTACCTCCGGTGACCAGGACAGTGCCGTTGTGGGTGGGCATGGTTGCTGCTCCTCACGGGCCGGAGTACAGAAACGGCGGGGCCCGCCGTTTCCCTTCCGGTAAGATATGGCGGGGCCCGCCGTTGAGCAAATGAGGAGATCATGACCGGTCAGCGATCGGATGCCCGCCGCAACTACCAGCGCATCCTCACCGTCGCCGAAGCCGAGGTCGCCACGCACGGCGCCGATGCCTCCCTGGAGCAGATCGCCCGCACCGCCGGCGTCGGATCGGCCACCGTGCGCCGTCACTTCCCCACGCGCCGCGCACTGCTCGAAGCCGTCTTCCAGGAGCGCATCGAGGGCTTGTGCGAGCACGCCCACCGGCTGAGCGGGGCCGACGACAGCCGCGCCGCGCTCCTGGAGTGGCTCCACGGTGTCGTCGTCTACGCCGTCTCCGCTCGCGGATTCGCGGACACCCTCAGCTACGAGCCACCCACCGACAAGCCCGGCCCGCACTCCTGCGCCGACATCATCGAGGCGCCCGGCACGCTCCTGCTCCAGCGAGCCATCCGCGACAAGGCGGTCAGGCCGGACGTCACCTTCCACGACCTGCTCACTCTCGCCACCGGCATCGCACTGGCCACCGAGCGCCACAGCAATCCCGCGGCCCAGGCCGATCGCCTCTTCCACCTCGCCGTCGAAGGACTCAGCCCCGCCGGGCGGGCCACCGACTCCTGAACCAGCCCGTCCAGCGGCGACAGCGGTGAAACCCGGCCCGCACGCTGCTCACCCACGCCGCAGCGGGCCGGTGCGGGCGGAAGGCAGCGTCATCGAGAATCCGGTTCCGCCTTCGCAACGAGCCAGGCGGACGAGGGCCGCCACGGTCCTTCCACGTCAGCCCAGGTCTTCTTCCCCCAGTCGGCTGCCGCCGCCTCATCGCGCGGCAACGGCCCGCCGCTCCGGCCCCGGCGCCGAGACTGGCGATGGTGTTCTCCAGCAGCCGTACGGCGGCCACCGCGCGGCCCCGGCGGCGCAGCGGGGTCGCGCACACCCGGGTCGCTTCCGCCGGGACCTCCGGACGGCCCGACTTCCCGGTCGCGGCGACGGCCGCTTGGGCGTGCTGCCGGGCCCCGGCGCTGTCGGCGGCGGCCGTGGCGGCGTGATCGCCTCCTGGCCGGGGAGCGCCCAACTGGATGTTCTCGCGTGCGCTCAGGGGCCGGCGGGTGAACGATTGCGGGACCGGGGCGACGCGCTCCGACATGGTTGCCGGGCCGGCGTCGGCGAGAGTCGAGAGCGTCCCACCGGACGGTGCCGCTGGAGCGGCGCGCGCCGTCCCGGGCGCGGCGGGGGTCTGCGCCACACGTACCGCCCCTACCGTCCGTGCCATCGAAAGGAACGCATCCGCTCAACCGCCGCCGCCCGTCCGCCCCTTCCGGCATCCTGCTGGCCCGAGGTGAGCCCAGGCCGCCCGGAACCGGGCGCTCAGGGCCGCACGTCCCCCGTACATGCTGATCATCCTGGGGATACTCTTCGCCGTCGCGCCCGCCGCCGTCTGGATGACGATCGCCCGCACCCGCCCCGTCGGCTTCGCGATCGGCGGCACACTGCTCGCCGGAGCCAGTCTGCTGATCGGCGTCCAGCAGGGCTGGATCGAGGCTCCCAGGCCCGATGCGCATCTCGTGTTCACAGCTCTCGCGCCCCTGCTCATCGCCTGCGGCACCAGACTGGAAGGACGGCACGAGAACCCTCCTTCCCCGAAATGGATCTCCCTCCGCAACAGCGCGATCGGCTTCCTGGGAATGCAGTTCGCCCTCACCCTCGTGGTCGGCCTTCTGTACGCGCTGATGATCAGCGAAGGCTCGGACGCCCCGCCGTCCAAGGCGCTCCCCTCATTGCCGCCAGGCATCACCCTGGTCAACGAAGGGACCAGTTGCGGTTCCGGCGGCTGCTGGCGCGCCGCGACGGTCACCAGCGAGGATGGCCTGTCCCGTCCGGAAATCCTTCGCGCGATGGGCCTCCAGCAGGAGAGCTGCCGCTCCAGCGGCTGGCTGCTCGACTGGCGTGACGTGTGCGTCGGAGCCAAGGACAATGGCGAGAACGTCACCGTCTACGCCAGCTGGGGGTACTGAGGGGTGAGCCCGAAAGGGGCGGGGCCACGCGATGATCTTGTGTGCGGCGTCCCGAGGCCCCAGCGTCACGGGCACCAACCGGGAGGGCGGCGGGGGCGTTCCGGACGTTCCGGTTCTGGCGGAGATCCGGGGGGAACGGAGCAGAGGCCGGCCCGGAACCCGGCTTGTGGTCGTGCCGTCCGACAAGGCGTACTCGTCCCGCGCGATCCGCGGGCATCCGCGCAGACGCGTGATCCGGGCCGTGATCCCACAGCCCGCCGACCCGACCAGACCGCCAACCCCAAACGACGGGACAGCGACGTCGGCGGGCCTCCCGGTCTTCGACCGGGAGGCCCGCAAGCGCCGCAACACCGTCGAACGCCGCATCAGCAAGCTCAAGGTGCGACACGAGGTCGGAGCGCAGACCGTGACGGGACTCGGACCACGGTGCCGACGGTGATGTGCACGGCTTGGCTGCGGTGGCACTGAGCACGCAATACCAGTGGCCCACGCGCCTGGTTAAGGCTGGGCGCGTGGGTTTCGCCGGGATTGTGGCGGAGCGTTAGGCTGCTGTCCGGCAGAGCCCGCCCGCCGGGAGCCGTCGCCGGCTCACGGGGCGGCGGGCCTCAGCGGGCTCCGCCGTAGGTCACCAGCAGACCGATCGCGGGCGCCGTACTGGACCCATGGCGGATCATGCCCGTTGAGGTGTAGTTGTGGCCGTTGATCTGAACCGGGTAATGCTCGGTGTTGTTCAGCTCCCTGTAGACGAGTCGGGACAGGGAGGACCAGTTGTTCTGCAGGCTGATGCCGAATCCGCCTATGTGGTAGTAGCGGTTAGTGCCGTCGAGTTCTCCGTTGTGGCTGATTGACATGGCGATTCGGCTTTCGATCCATCCGAACCGGGCCGCTTCGGAGACCGCTCCAATGAGGACCGCCATGGCGAACTTGCGAGCGCTGAAGTTGTTGGAGTTCATGTTCTGGAGATCGCTGATGGCGGCGCCGAAGCTCGGGCCTCTGTAATCTCGGTTGGCTCGATTTTGATCGGCATCGAGACTTCCGTAGGCCCCGGAGAAGGGCATGGTCCTGACCAGGGTGTTCCCGCCGGGGTAGGCGTTGAAGAATCGCGTGGCGAAGTAACCGGGAGTGTCGTTGAAGGCGAAGGTGCTGCCGTTGGCGGTGAAGGCGTCGACGTAGAGGTTGTCGAGTCGCACATAAATCGTGAGACGGTGGGGAGCCGAAATGTTGTTGTTGTCGATCACCCGTATTTCCGCGTAACGCTCGGTTTCGGTCATGGTTCTCATGAACCCGTTGGTAACATTGTGGGCGGAGAGATTCCTCAGCTCGCTCAGCATGGACCGGTACCGATTCGCGGCCGCGATATTGTTCCCATTGCCCAGGTTGGTGATGTTCCAGTTCATGACGTTCCAGTGATGGCTGGTGGCGGCTTGCGCAGGTAATGCGGAGACCAGTTGCGTACCGCCCAAGAGAGCTGCGATTGCCGTGAGTATGGCGAGGAAGCGTATCGCATGACTGCGGAAGAAGGGTTTCACCGGCATTTTTTCCTGTTCTTGAGTGAGTAGTTCCGGTTCATTCTGTCGAGGAATGGCCGGGTGGCGGGGCAGGTGTGGTGGTGCCCGTTCGGGTGTGGCCCCAACTGTATTGATTTGTTGGGCCTGTGGGCATCTGCGGACATGCCGGCGACTGGTGTTCTCGGGTCGCTACGATTGATGCTGAACAGTGCCGGAGGAGCTTGACCGCCGTGATGTGAGCGCCCCGTTTCCTGACGGCCGATTCGCTGCCCTCCGAGAGACAGGCGTCGGGCACCGGGCCCAGCCATCCGTTGTGGAAGGCGAGTTACGTGTCGTTCCCGGACCGGCGGTGAAAGGAGCCCGGGGACGACGACTCTGCGGGTGGTGGGCAGGCAAGCGGACTGGGCAGGGGGAATCGGCGCGGCCCAGTTCGCTCACCACGGTGCTTCAGGGAATGGCACGGCGTTCCGTGCAGGAATGCCATTCTCGCGATGCCGTGGTGCCGGCGGACGTCCAGTGCGCCGAAACACGTGCTGGCAGGCCGCTGCCGGACGGCGGGGGACACTCTCCAGGCCGGTCCACCGTCCGAGAATCACGCCTTGCCATCCCTCCTGTCGATTTCTCGCACGCGGCCTGATCTCTGCACCTGCGGTGGCTCTCTGAACACGCCCGGAACCGGCCGTTCTCGGCGACCGACTCCGGATGAGAAGTGCGGCGTCACTCATAGATTGGCAGACAATGAGATTCCCGGGCATCGTGGAAAACCACGAACGAAGGAGGTCCTCTTGTTCGGCGTGTCCGCCGCAGTTGACGATGGTGCGGGCGATGCCGGCGCAAGCAGGGTTCTGTTCTACCCTCGTTCGTGTCGGTGGCGGAGCCGGCGGCAGTCGGCGAGCCAGGCCACGGGTGTGTTCGCTCGGCGGCTTCCTGCGGCGGTGATGGAGCCGGTCGACCACCTCGCGCACGCCGCCGAAAGCCGGCGGGACGGCCGCCGTCAAACCGATCCTGCCCACCGGTCACCGGCGCCGGGCTCCCGCCCGTCACCACAGAAGCGGCGGTGCGCGGCAGTGAGGCTCTCGGCCAACTGCACCGCCCGGAGGGGGAGACGGGCGGGACGAGTTCGGCGAGCGGTTCAGGGATCTCGGTCGCGTCGATCTCGACACGGATGCGGCCCTTGCCGGGGCGATGGTTGGTGTACATGCGCTCGCCGGCGTGCCGGCGACACCGACGACCGTATCGCCCGTCCAGCGTCTGCGGGGCGCGCGAAGGGCGGTGGGAGGCCGGTCCCGGCAGTGCGGTGGTCGCCGGTCGCCCCCTGCCACCAACTGTCCGGTCATCCAACGACACCACCGATCGAAAGTGCTGCTGATTTATGAGACCATCCCTGTTCACTGTCGCCCTGCCCGGCCTCGGACAACTGAGCACCATGGCCAAGCCCCGGGGCATGGACTGGCTCGCGGACGAAATGAACGCGCTGAGCACCGCCGGCGTTGACATCCTGGTATGCGCGCTCACTCGGCCCGAACTCGACGAACTCGGGCTCGGGGCGGAAGAGCGGGAAGCAGTGGCCGCAGAGCTGCAATTCGTCGCGATCCCCATAGCCGACCGCACCGTCCCCGATCTCGCCACGGTTCTGCCCACACTTCGCACCCTCGCCGAACGGCTCCGCGAGGGCGCACACGTCGTTACCCGCTTCGGCATTGGACGGGCGTCCCTCCTCGCCGCAGCACTCCTCATCCTCAACGGTGTCGATCCCGAAACAGCGTGGAACCGGCTCGAACAAGCCCGGGGCCTCGCCGTCCCGGATACCGCCGAACAACGGGAGTGGACAGGGAAACTGCTCACACATGCATGATCTCGACAACCGGATTCCACGGAAAGTGTGGGCAGTCAGGGCGCGGGTGGCGCCAGGTGATGCCTGCGGGGGGCGACGACACCGAACGTGAGCAGCGTGCCGAACAGCTTCGGCGCGGGCCGGCTGTTGCGGTGGTGCGTGACGAGCGGGCCGATGGCCGGCGTCAGGCTGTGGAGACGGTCTCCCGGCACCGGTTCGCCCCGGGGGTCCACCCGCCGGCCGAGAAGTCTTCGCCGCGAGGGTTCACGTGGTGGGAGCCGGTCACCGCCGAGCCGGACCCCGAGCGGTGGCTCACCGCCGCCCACACCAACCAGACCCTTGGTTTCCCAGTTCGACGGCGAGGAGTCCGACGGGACAAGCCCGAGCGCCGACCACCATCACCGGGCCCGGCGCCCTATCCACAGGAGCACCGCCCATCAGCGGGCGGCACTGGCCCAGGGCAGCCGGCCGGCCACCTCGCGGCCCTGGAAGCTGTCGAGTGACGCTCTGTCAGGTCTCCGCTCGGCGTGATCACCCTGTTCATCACGCCCCGAAGGGGCATTGCCGCTCAGCGGGCGGTGCGTACTCCGAAACGTGCCAGGCAGTGCCAGACCTTCTTGAGGTCCTGAAGGTTGTACCGGCCAGCGCGGGCGACATCCCCGATGACTCTGGGGTTGAGAAGGCCGTCAACGGCGATCTCAGCACCCAGGTCGACGTATTCCTGCCCCCGGTAGTGTGAGTGACGTCGTAGTTCAGCCACGCTGAGCTGAAAACCTGGGTGCCATTCGATGGGGCACGGAAGGCGATGAGCCGCGGACTCAACCTCTGTGCCGCGATAGCTCGGGTCCAGCACCAGCGCCTCGACGTCACAGCCGAACCTGACCCGTCCGTGAATCTGTGCCTCGATGTGACCGTCCAGGGCGTCCAGCCCGCCCACCTCAGCCAGCCCGATGAGCGAGCAGCGATCCGCTGTGCCGAAGTCAGACGGCTCGGTGGAACTGTCGGGGTAGCAGAACGTGGTGCGCATCAGGGTCTCGGTGGTGAGTCTGAAGTACGAAGAGCCGAACCGCGGTGCGCCACCGACCGGATCACGGCGGTAGTTCAGCGCACCGTATACAGGGCGCTGGTCATCCGGAGCATCGTCGTACGCACCGCCAAAGATGCGACTCTCCCAACGCCACCTGTCTCCACCAGGGTGGGCGGTGAGACCACCGTTGCTCGTTCCGGTCACGAACTGCGACCGGTAGGCACCGTCTTCCACCATCCGGGCCAGAGTCGGACGATCCCCTGCGGGACGGTCGGGATGGAAATGCATCGTCACCCGGAGGTCCCCGGTGAGTGGCTCTCCTCCACAGGAAGCCGCGACATACCGCAGAGCCTTCTCCTGAAGCGATACGACACTGTCAGCACCCATGCGTGGAGTGTGCACGGACGGTACTGCGCAACGCACGTCAGTTTGCGGGACAGCGACAGCCTCGCCTGAAGTCCATGGCATGGGCTCGGCGGACACCGCGTTTGCGCCGGAAGCATGGAGGATCATGACCGCGGACGGAAGGCATTTCGTCCTGCTGACCGCCTCGCCGAGGGCGTGGCTGACCGCCGACCCGGCCGCGGCCGGCCAGATCACCGACGCACGACGCCCTCGGCAAGAGCGCCGCGCCGCCCGCATCGAGGACCGCGTGCGCCAACTGCGCCACGCCGGCGATATCGCCAGCGGCGGACAACTGCTGACCGAAAGCATGATCAGCCTCAAACTCGTCGTACGACTCCTCAAAGACCGCAGCTGCACAGAAAGGCACGGCGCCCGGTTCCACCGCTCCGGGGAGCAGCGCGTGCGCGTACGCACTCAAGTGATTCGGCTGCGGCCCGCGCTGTGCACGGTGCCGCGATCCGCCGGCCGATGGCACCCGGCGACGCGGATGACGGACGGCCCGGACCGGCTGTCGGCGGGGCTCGTGAACGGCTCGGCGGGCGGACCGCACGTCGCGCCACCCCGGCCCCGTCCGGACAGCCCTGCCGGTGCGGAAGCTCGCGGCGCGGGCCGTGCCAAGGGGAGTCCGGCCGGGCTCCTCCCGAGGCGCTCGGTCATCTGGGCGGAGGCGTGACCGCAGTCGGCGACCGCCGCCGGCTCGGGGCGGCGGGTTGGTGACACCACTCGTCGGCCTGCACTTCTGGCCTGGCTCGGGAGGCTCCCGCACCGGCCGAGGGCTCGTACCAGCACAGTGTTCTGTGCGTTCGGGGAGAGCGGTGGACCGCGTCAGGTCAGGCCCCGACAGCGCCGAACGCTCCCGGGGCGGAAGGTGACGAGCCCGACGCGCCCCCGGGATGTGCGTACTCGTGGCACTCAACACCCTGTGGCTGCCCGATGGGTTCACCCGGCGGGCGCGTGCCGGGCCGGTACGGCGGCCCTGGGGCGGGAAGTGGGCCCCGGGCCGGACGCCCCTTGCCTCCGGCCCGCCGGCACGTCCGGGTCGAGCGCGCTCCGCCGAGGGGTGTCGTGCAGGTCGATGCGGACGGTCATCAGTTCGGTGGTTCCCATGACACGTACGACGACCGCGTTGAGGGCGCGCAGGGGGTGGTGGCGGCCGAGTTGCCGTTGCCGGGCGCAGGGGTCGTCGTCGGGGAGCAGATGAGCTGTGCCGTCTCTCCAGACGAAGTGCCAGCCCTGCCGGAGCCTGACGCGGACCTGCGGATTCTTCTCAATGTTGCGTACGTATCCGGCTCGCCGGCCGTGTTCGGCGATGATCCAGAAGGTGTCTCCCCGCCGGCCGTTGCCGACCGGGGTGGCGCGGCGCCGGCCGCTGACACGCCCGCGGGTCTCCAGCAGGGCGTAGCCCAGCGGCATCAGCCCGATGCGCAGCAACAGGCGGATGGGCGGGTTGATCAGATACCGCTGTACGGGGGTGACCAGGGCGCGCTTGAACCGTGCGCTGGACAGTGTCAGGGCGATATTGGCCGCGAGAGCGGCGCTGAGGGCGGCGGGCAGTACGGCGCCCCGCGGTGCGCTGGGGTCGATGAGCCACCAGGCCCACACCAGGACGGCCGCGATCGTGGTGGCGGTGAGCAGTCCGAGTGCTCTGGATGGATTGAATCGGTTATGTCCCATACGACTGTATTGTAGTCCTTATGAAGGAATCGCGTCAGGTGAAGCTTGCCGATGCCCTGCTGCGTATCGCCGCCACTCGCGGGCTCGACCAGGTCAGCGTGCGGGAGGTCGCCTCCGCCGCGGGGGTGTCCATCGGAGCGGTGCAGTACTACTTCTCGACCAAGGACGAGATGCTCGCCTTCGCCTTCCGGCAGGTGGTGGACCGCACACGCGCCCGTATCTCGGGCCTGGAGGCCGCCGCGGGGCGCCGGCGTGCGATGGGGGCCGCTCTGCGGCAGCTCCTTCCGCTGGACGCGCAGCGCCTCGCGGAATGCCGCGTCTACCTCGCCTTCGCCGCGCGCGCGACGACCTCGCCCACGCTTGCCGCCATCCAGAACGCGACCCTGGGCGCCATCCACGACGAGCTGCGGCGGACGCTCGCCTCATTCCCCGCCCCGTCCTCCGGTCACCTCGTTCTCGATCCGGCCCGGGACGCCCGGCTGCTGCTCGCCCTGGTCGACGGCCTCATGTTCGACGCGGTCACCGCTCCCACCGCACTGCCCCCGGCCAGCGCGGCCGAAGCCCTGGACATCTACCTGGAACGGCTCCTGCCGGGCAGCGACTGACCACCTCCCCTCCCCGTGTCACGTCACGAGCGCCCGGCGGACGACGCCGCGGTGGACGAACGGATTCCCGGGGCCGTGCGAGGGCGACGCGGTACGGCCCGGCTGCCTCCGACGACAGCCGGGCCGGCTCTCCGCGGTCCCTCGTCACATGCCCGGGGTCATTCGGTGACCCCGTAGTAGGCGGCGAGAAGCTGGGCGATTTGCTGGGCGTGGGGAGCGAGAGCCGGGAGGTGGGCGGCGAGCGCGGTGCGGGTCGCGTCGGTGAGCGAGGGGAGGGTGGTGGCGGCGGTGGAGACGTAGGGGTCGAGGCGGCGGATGAGTTCGTAGTTGCTGGGGATGTCGATGGTGCGCATGTCCCTGGCCAGGGAGGGGGGTGTGTCGCTGGTGACGGGAGGCAGGACGCGGGAGAGGAAGGTGACGCGGTGGAGGATGCGCCAGCAGGGAGGTTTGGTGTCGCTCTGGCGGGCCTGGCGCAGGGCGTTGGCGTTGGCGTCGTTGCTGTTCGCGAGCCAGGTGGGGTCGATGACCTTGTTGTAGAAGTCGTCGAAGTGGGTGGTGTCCTGGGCGAGGTAGAAGGTCATGAAGCGGTAGGCGTCGACCTTGCCGGGGACCAGGACGGGTTTGTCGTTGAGGTATTCGGGGGTTCCGTCGGCCCTGTACTTCTGGAGGTCGCGGTTCGGCTTGCAGATGACGTCGAGGCTGTGGCCGCGGCTGGTCTCCTGGGAGCGGCGGCGGGTCTGGGAGTAGCCGCCGCCGAAGGTGGCGTCCATCTGATAGCCGACGCCGGCGCCGGAGATGAGGATGTTGATCTCCAGGGATGCGGTGACCTTGTTGGTCCAGGTGTAGGAGCCGGAGACGGTTTCGTTGACGACGTCGATGGTGCCGGTGGTTTCGGAGAAGAAGCCTCCGTCGGCGGTCCAGACATAGGTGTTGGCGATGTTGCGGTTGGCGAACGCGCCGGCGGATTCGGTGTCCGGTTTCGCGTCGGGCTTGGCGGGGGTGATGCCGGTGAAGTTCTTGAGGATCTTCGCGGCCTGCTCGGCGGTGGGGTCGGGGTCGCCGACGCCGGTGGAGACGCTTGCGTAGAAGTTCTCCAGTTCCTGGCGCTCGCGCAGGATGCGGCGTTTGATGGCGTACGCCTCGCGGGGTTTGAAGTAGCTGTATTCGCCGTACTGGGCGGCGGTGGGGTAGGCCTCGTCGAGGATCTTGCCGCCCTGGTCGGTGAGGCCGATCGCGCCGTCGAGAGTGCCCTGCTTGGTGTACTGGGGGTTGATGGGGAAGGTGATGATGTTCCAGTCCTTGGGGATGTCCGGGTTGGGGAGCATCCGGTAGGCGACCAGGGCGCCGGTGTGCGCGAGGCGCAGGGCGTAGACGTCGGCGGTCTCGGACTGGACCAGGGCGTAGCCCTTGTTGTCGGGGAGGTAGCGCCTGCCGACGGTGGTGTTGCGGATGCCGGCCGGGGATTCCCAGTAGCCGGTGAGGGCGGCGGTGGTGTTGCGGTCGACGGTGGTGGCCTGGGAGACGGTGACCTCATTCGTCCAGGTGCTGGCGTAGTCGGTGGCGTTGGTGACGCTGCCCTTGACCTCGATGGAGACGATCGGGTTGGAGACACCGAGGCCGAGTGGCGCGGTGACCGACATGGCGCCCCATTTGGCGTTGGCCTTGACCGCTGCCTTGAAGGACATATCGAAGCGGCCGGTGCCGGCGGAGCCGAGGACGGAGGTGACCTTGTCGGCTTCCTTGAAGGTGACGCTGGAGGCTCCGGCGGGGTCGCTCTTGCCGGTGAGGTTCTCCGAGGGGACCGGGGGCGCGCCCTCGATGTAGCCGATGAGCTGGGGATCGAACTGGACCTGGCTGACCCACTCGGTGATCAGGTCACCGACCTTGTAGCCGGTGATCAAGTGCCACGCGCCGTCGGTGGTGTGCGTGTAGGCGCGTTTGAGGACACCCTGTGCCTGTCCGTCGGGGGTGTACTGGAGATCGGCGTACTCCGCGGCGGCCGGCGGGCTGGAAACGCGTTCCTGGAAGAAGGTGCGGACGCCGGCGAGGGCGGAGCGGACGGCGGCGGTGTCGGCGGAGACCGGTGCGGTGGACAGGACGATCCGGGGGCGGGTGGCGTCCGTGCCGGGATCGAGGTGGTTGCCGCGCAGTGACAGGTCCGCGACGGCATCGGTGGTGGCGGTGGTGGAGTCGGCGTCGAAGGGCCAGTAGCCGAGCAGGTCCTGCGTGTCGCCCTTGAGACGGGTGAAGAGGCTGTCGAGGATCTGCTCGGGGGCGCGGGCGGTGCGCCAGAGCCGTACCTCTTCGAGAGTGCCGGTGTAGAAGTCGCCGAAGGTACCGCTGTTCTTCCGGGCGCCCAGGGTGAACTGGTCATCGCCCCAGTCGGTGAGGGGGTTGGTGACGGGGACGTCGGCGGGGATGGTCCGGCCGTTGCGGTGGAGGAGGAAGCGGCTCGCGAGCGGGTCGGGGTCGGGGGCCCAGCGGGCCCGGCGCAGTTTGAGGTCATGGCCGCCGACGGGGTCGGCGGTCGTGTTGCCCTCGTTCTCCTCGAACGTCCAGCGGGCGACGAGCCCCTCGTCGCGGGGCAGGACGGGAGTGCCGAGCTGATTGTTCTCCCGGGCCTTGCCCCAGATCCGCACCTCGCCGATCGTGCCGGTCAGACCGTGGACGGCGGCGCCGTCGCGGGCGCGCCCGATCTCCAGCGCCCCGCTGTTGCCCCGGGGGCCGGGGCCGGTGTACCGGCCGCTCTCGGGGAGAGTGACTCCCGGCAGGGGTGTGGAGGTGCCGAGGGCGAGTTCGGTACCGTCGACGACGACCCGGATGTCCTGCCATTCCGCGACATCGACCCGTTCCACGACGTCGAACTCCTGGTTCGCGGTGTTACCGGACGCGTCGGTGACGGGGAAGCTGCGCTTGCCCTTCACCTCCTGGGTCGTGCTTCCGGCCTTGCGGACGACTCCGATCCGGTGGAACCCCGCGCTGATCGCGGTGGCCGTGGTGAAGCGTCTGACGACCGGGCCCGGCTCCTCGAAGGCGAACTCCAGCCTCCCTCCGGCCAGCAGCGAGAGCTGGTAGGGGACGCCGGCGTCCGTACCCTCCCCGAGACGGCCCTTGGACACCAGGCCCTGGCGGGTGGCGGTCGAGTCGATATGGACGAAGACCTCGACGGTCAGATCATCCGTGATGTCCAGCTGATCGGCGTCGGGAGTCTCCGCCCAGGCCGCGCCGTCGAACCGCAGCGCCCACGACTGCTCGTACACCGCCGCCAGATGCGCCCACTCCCCGCTCGGGTAGCTCTCCCGTCCGGTACGCGCCTTGTCCCCGACGGCGGCCTGCACACGGTAGGTCGTGAGTGCGGAGTCGGCTGCGGCGGGCTCGCCGTCGACCTCGCCGTGGCGGTTCTGGCCGCTGATGTCGGTGAACAGCGGCTGTCCGTCGGCATAGGGGATACCCAGCCGGTTCTTCTCGTACAGATAGGCCCCGCTGAGCCCCGTCTCGCCTGCGGTGACGCGGCGGAAGCGGTCGGCGTGGATGTCGGCCGCGGTGCGGGCCGTACTCCAGGTGCGGAACTCCGCCAGGGCGCCGGAGAAGTACTTGTACGGTGAACCTTCATCGGTGCGTCCGATGATGAGATAGTCCGAGCCCGTGGGCAGTGTGGTGGCGGTGCGGCGGGCGACCTCGATGCCATCGCGGTGGATGACCTGCGCCAGGGTGGCGCGGTCGAAGGTGACCGCCCAGTGGTGCCAGTTGCCGTCGGTGTAGGCACCGCTGGTGGTGAGGGTCTGCGCGGTGCTCCCGTAACCCACGGTGAAGCTGAACTTCCCCTCCGGGGTGAAGCCCACGGACAGACCGGTCCACCTGCTCGCGACGATGGTGTCGACGACGGTACGGCCGGTGGTGCGCTGGAGCCAGCACTCGATGGTGAAGGCCGTCTGCGTGGGGTCCAGATCCCGGATCGCGATGTCGTCGTTGGTGCCGTCCAGCAGTATCCCGCCCCGTACGGGGTCTCCGGGGACCAGGGCGAGCGCCGCCTTGGTCTGTCCCCGGTGGAGATGCAGGAGCCGGGCCCGGGCGCCGGGTGCCCTGCCGGGGTTGATCCACGCTTCGGCGGTCAGGTCTCCGGCCGGGGTGGCGACCTGGTCCAGCCGGCTGTCCGGCAGGGTGAGGCGCTGAGCGATGCCGTCGAAGTCGAAGGCCCGGCCCGGGGAGTCCCCCCGCCACCTGGAGCCGTACCCTGAGGCCCGCAGTGCCGCCGTGCCGTTGGGTACGGGAAGATCGGCGCCGGCCGCTCCGACAGTGATCCACCGGGACCCCCCGGCGAGTGAGGCGCCGGGGCGGGAGGCCGTGGCCAGGGAGATGTCGTAGCGGACCAGGGCCACCGCCGCCCCCGCCGTGGCGCCTGCCGCCGGAGCGGGGAACACGGTCACCGTGGTCGCACCCGGCTCCACGGCGCTGGTCACCCGGTGGCAGGCGTCCCCGATCCGCAGATATCCGGCGGCGGGCAGCGCGACCGGGACGCCTGCGGCGAAGGTGACCGTACCGCCCTGGACCGAGGCCACCGTCCCCACGGGGACGCCCTCCGAGGGCGCCCCGTTGACGACCGCGGCGAGCTCCCCCGCCGCGCGGGGCAGCCCGCGGAACGATTCGCTCTCCGCGCCCCTCGTGACCGTCAGATCGCACAGCTCCGCGACCGCGGCCCCGTTCACCGTGTGATCGGTGACGGTGATGCTCGTGGTCCTTGGGCTCAGGTCCACACCGGGGTCCCGGGCGGTCAGCAGCACGGTCTGCCCGCCACCGGTCAGCTGCTGCGCGCCCCGCAGCGTGCCGGTGTCGAGATAGGCGGCGAAGAACTGGCCATTGGACCCCTGGAAGTAGAGCGCGACCCGGCCGGCCGCCCCGTCCATCACCGACGGCGTGGCGGAGGTCCGGGCGAATGTGAGCAGCGCACCCGCGCTGCTCAGCCCGCGCACATCGACAGCGATGTGGGGGACGGGCAGGACCAGGTCGGCCTCGCCCAGCAGCGCGGCGGTACGGCGGGCCAGTTCCTCGCGGGCGGGCGGGATCTCGGCCCGCTTGGCGACGAGGTCGCTGTTGCGCTGGGCGAGGAGCCCGTCGATCACGACGATGCGGTCGGCCTTGGCCTGGAGCGTCGTGTCCGGGACGACCCCCACCTTCTCGACCGTGTAACCGACCGCCGTGCCCTCGTCGGTGAACTGCCAGAAGGAGAAGATGCCCATCCAGACGTCCTGCCCGGCGTTCTGGAGCTGCACGCTGGTGCTCCATGAGCCGCGGACGTACCACTGCTGGTGCACTTCGGAGGTGTTGAGGGGCTGGAACTCGGCACCGTGGTGGGAACGGTAGACAGTCTGCACACCCATGCCCGGTGCGCTCTCGTTCACCAGCGCGTAGGTCGGGTTGCCGTACCGGGAGGCCGTGCCGGCCCGCACCAGCCGCCATCGGGTGTGGGGCGCGTTGGTGCCCACGGGCCCGATCAGGGTCGCCTGTGTCAGGCCCCCGTTCGAGGGACCCAGGACACCGAAGGCGCTGGAGAGTCTGACGATCCAGCGGGTCGGGTCGCCGGCGGCGGCGTTGTTGGATGCCGTTATCGCCTGTTCCAGGGTCGCCTTCTCCGAGGTCAGGGCGGTGATCTCGTTCTCGATGGCGATGGCCTGCTGCTCCAGGCCGGTGAGGATCTGCTGCTGGGCGCTGACCAGGTCGCTGGTCTGCTCGACGGGGCGGCCGAGTTCGGCGAGAGCGACGACATCGGGGATGTCGGCGAGGCGTCCGTCGATGCCGACGCCGAAATCGACGGCGGCGACATGGGCATCGGCCGTGGCGTTGCCGGAGGGGCGGGTGGCACAGGCCAGCAGGACCCGCGCGTTGCGCTTGGCGGGCTTGGGCGCGCCTCCCTGGTCGGCGACCGCGTCCTCCTGCTGGTAGTAGAGAGCGGAGCTGAGTCCGGAGACGATGTCACGGCCGCCGAGGGCGAAACTGTCGCGGCGAACTCCGGGGTGTTCGCCGACGGGAGCCTGGGAGGTCACCCACTGCGGGGCGCTGTCCAGGTTGGCGTGGGCGGCGGTGTCGGTCTGGTCGTAGGCGGTGGTGCCGCTGCCCTCGTCGAAGCGGTAGTAGGCCACCAGCCCCGGTTCGTTGCCGATCAGCCGGTAGCGGCTGCTGTCGGCGATCTCGCTCTGGCCGCGTGCCCGGTTCCAGATCCGCACCTCGTCGATGACGCCGCTGTAGTGCGGGCCGCCCGCCTTGGCCCCGATGTGCAGCAGCGCCGAACCGTCCCCGTTGCTCGGGAGGGGCTTGTCGCCGCCGAACTCACCGTTGACGTACAGGGTCGCGGTGGTGCCGTCGAAGGAGGCGGCGATGTGCGCCCAGGTGTCCGCCGGGATGTTCTGGAGAGAGGTGAGAGTACCGCCGCTGTGGTCCAGTGCCACCTGGCCGGTGCCGGTGACCCGCAGCTGGAAGCCGCCCTGGCCCGCGGCGCCGGACCAGCGCGCGAGCACCGGGCCGCCCGCCCCCCGCGGCCTGACCCATGCCTCCACCGCGTAGGCGCGGCCCTGGAACTTCAGCGCGGGCGCGTCCCCCATGTTCAGATAGTGGGAGGACCCGTTGAACCGGAGCGCGGTCTCGGGGTGCGGGACATCGGGGGTGACGGGGACCAGCGGGAGGCTGGTGAACGGGCAGATCCCGGGCTGCCGCTCGTACACCGATCCCCGGTACCGCGGGTCGGGGCTGGTCCAGTAGCGGCTGCCCTGGGTGTTGAACAGCCCCTCCGGGGTCTGTTCGATACTGAAGGCGTCGATCCGCCCGGTGACCTTGTTGTGGGCGAAGAACTGCCACCGCTGCCGGCCCTGGACCGCGGTGGGGACGAGGACGGCGGTGAACCGGCCGCCGGTCAGGTTCCGGATCAGGTCCAGCTCCTGGGTCGGCTCGAAGAACGGCCTGCCGTCCATGTCGGACGCGCCCAGACTGTCCTTCTCCGACGCCGGAAGCGTCTTGTGCCGGCTCCGCTTGAAACGCACCTCCGACACCGGCTTCAACTCGCCCCCGACGAGCAGGAACCGGTCACACAGCAGCGTCCCGTCCACCACCGGCACCGCGACCTGCGCGCCGCCCGCCGTCTGCACATCCACCCGGGAACGGTCCCCCGTGGAACCGGACCCTTGCTTGAGAGGGAATACGGCGTCCGTGTGATCCCGGCCGATCGCCTGTCGCAGCACGACGACATGGGAGCCGTCGGAGAGGACCTGGAACGGCGCGCCGGGCGCCGTGAGACGCGCGGTCGAGGACAGAAACGTGTCGGTCTCTGCCGGCTCCAGGGCCTCGTCCGCCTTCGCCTCGGCCCGGCCGCCCTTCTTCACCACCGGCATCACGGTCGCCCCCACGACCGCGTAGCCGACCTTCACCACCTCTGTGGGGAACGGCAACTCGACCGGGTTCTCCGACCAGTACGCCGCGTCCAGCTCCCCCTTTTCCTCGTCGAAGGAGGAGAGGTCCAGGACCGTGTAGACGATTCTGCGCCGGTCGTCGAGTGCGAAGGAGAGCACCGTGCCCTGGTGGCGCACCATCGTCGTGTGCGTGTAGACGCGGTCGCTGTAGATCTTCACCAGACTCTGATCAGCCGTGGTCATGGGCCATCCGTCCTCGGACAGGCCGCCCCTGTACCAGGGGCGGGGCGGGCGGGAGGAGCATGTGCCGGGTGGGAGAGGCCAGTCGCCCCAGGGGCGGCGGAGACGCGGTCACGACAGGCCCGGCACAGCAGACCACAGCCCTGCCCCACCGAATATCGAACAGAACACCAAAGCCGGTCGAACGCTCAGGGAATGGCGCATACCTCATCACTTCATCGGACAAGCACCGCCACCCGCCCGCACCGACGGCTCCGCCCGGACACGCCCGCCGCCGGGCCGCGCGTCCACCACACCTCCGTCAACCACGGCGACACGCGACCGGCTCCACCCCGGCGGCCGTCCGCACATGGCGCTCAACAGCGCCGTCGAGCCCCCGGCGCTGCGAGCGGGAATGGCCTGAACCCCTGTTCGCCACGGTTCGGCGGCTTTCGCTGCCTCAGCTGCCTTCGCGGCAGCAGTTCGGCCGCGCCCGGGCGGGTGCTCGGCCGGTGGGGGCAGCGGTCACGGAGCGCGCTGCCCCCGACATGCCGGTGCCGGCTCGCCCAGCCGGCCGCCACCGCCGATCCTGTCGATCTCCACCACCGCACCCCCGGTGCCTGGGCGGACCGGGCGCTGCCCGCAGTCGCGGTGCCGCTGCTCGCCGAGCCCCCGCCCTCCCGGCTGCCGAGGACGCCGCGCTCGCCCGGATGGTCGGCGTGGTGCGCGTGCTGCACCTGTCCGACCCCGGCACCGGCACGAGGTCCCTGCCCTGCCATCGGTCGCTCCGGTCGGGGCCCGGTGTCTACTCGGGAACACCCTGGAAGCCGGTCAGCAGGGTGTCGAGGATTTCCTGAGCCCCGGTGTACGCCGGGGCGCTCGGCTGCTCGCCGGGTGCCGGGGCCGGGTCCGAGGGACTGCTCCCGGCGACTTTGAGCACCTCGACGAGGAAGCGGCCGTTCGTGCCGTAGACCAGAGCCTGGCCGTACTCCAGGGACACGTCGGCCGGTGCGAGGGGGTTGCTCGGCGTGTTGGGCGGACTGTAGCCGGGGGCGATCCTGCCGTCCGGCCCGGTGCTCCAGTCGGGCCCGGGTGACGGCGGCGCAGCCCGGTACCGGGCGTCACTGATGACGGCCACCCCCGGGCCGTGCCTGCCCGTGGTGGTGCGCGCGGCGGTGGTGACCGGAGCCTGGGAGCGGGAGGGGGTGGATGCCGGGGGGTGGACGCTGCGGGGGCCGCAGTCGCGGGCCGCGGTCAGCACCTCGGCGAGCAGTTCGGCCTTGTCGGCCCGGCGGGGCAGGAGGTAGATGCTGACGGTGAATCCGGGGTCGAGCCGCTGCGACCGCAGTTCGTACAGGGCGGGTACGGACACCGGTTTGCGTGTGGCCGCTCCCTTGTCGGTGACGCGCGCGTCGCGGTCCCGCTCCACCAGTCGGCAGGGCGCGATCCCCAGGGGCCGGTCCGGCCTGGGGCGGTGGACCACGCCGTCCCTCAGTGCGGAGACTCTCCGGTCCAGTTGGGAGTCCATGATTCGCTGCATGTAGGAGGGTTCGAACTCGTCCTCGGAGGCAGCCGGGGTCGGTGCCCCGTCCGAGGAGGTGCACCCGCTCACCAGCAGACCGCCCAGAACCGCCGCCGTCGATAAGAGCCGCCCTATTCGCATGCCCCGACGATACGGCAACCACCCCTGCCGGTGTCACGGAAACCATTTGCTGGATGGCGGAGTCAAGTTCGGCCGCGATCCGCGCGGTCATCGGTCGGTGGCCTTGCGGGCGCGGGGTCGAAGCGACTGCGTCCGAAGATCCTTTTCCGCTTTGTCTGCTGGTAGCCTCAAAGGCCAAAATGACTGGTCCCTCTGCTCGTTGTGGACCGGCTGTGCGCATTTCTCTTCACTTGGAGATTCCTTGACGACATACGAGCCTTTCGCCACACCGGGTGTGCAGGTGTGCTCTCTCAAGGTGACCGCGCATCAGGAGATCGCGGCGGGGACCACGTACAGGATCGTCCGTTTCCCCTTTGGCGCGGACGAGTCCTCGGACCGGTTCCAGATGCACGAGGAACTGCAGCCGGACGGCCAGAGCGTGGGCAATTGGGCGGGGGACGACCGCAGCGGCCTCATCTGGCCGTCACGATCCGGGTGGGGCCAGCTCTACGCGATGATCCAGTGGGAGGCCGCGAGCCCTGCGGGCGGCTACACCGAGCTGCGGGACCAATTCGTCCGCAGCCCGCTCACCGCCCCCGACACCACGGCGACCGATCATCGCGCGCCGACGCCCGGCGGCCAGTACTTCACCAAGGGCCACGGCATGTTCGTCACCCCCGGCGTGCCGATCGCCCTGCGGGTGATGCATAACGACGCCAGCCCGCGGAATCTGATTCTCGCGGAGTTCAAGCTCGTCATTCATGAGGCGGCCTGAGCGATCGGTGGGGGCAGGGGTGGCCGGGTCCGCCGTACTGTCCGCCCGTCATTGCCGGGTGGCGGTGTCGTTGTGGCCCACGGCCCGTTCGAGCGATGCCCGGGTGGCCGCGACGGGATCTGCGAGCCCGCGCCTGGTGGCGGAGGCCGCGCGGACGGGCCGCGGCCCCGAACCCGCTGTCCGGGTCCCGGGTCCAGCTCTGGACGGTGGTGCGGTTGCGTCCGCCGTGCTGGGCGATGTGGATGGTCCAGCCGTCGATCTTGGAGACGATCCCCGCGTGGTTCCAGCGCCGGTGGGTGGTGCACCAGGCGAAGGCGATGTCCCCGGGCCGGACGTCGAGCAGGGATATCTCCTTGCCCTTGCGGTGCTGCCCGAGGTGGGTGCGGAGTTGGGCGGTGACGGTCCGGGTGACGCTGTCCCCGTGCTGGAAGCCGAGTGGTGTCCGCCTGCCATGACCCGGATGCCGGGGTCGAGCCCGGCCGCGATCCTTGCGGTCGGACAGTGGGTCGGGGCCGAGCGGGTTGAACCCGACCCAGCGCGGACGGAGCGGGTTGACGAGCTCCGCGGTGCGCCGGATGCCGAAGCCGTGTGCTTCGGCGTCCAGGACGCCGACGTTGTGCCCGGCCTGCCGGGCGAAGGTGGCGATGTAGCCCATGCCGAGGACCGGCAGCGTGTAGTCGTTGACGCGGGCCCGCCGGTCGTAGTCCCGCAGGGGCGCGTTGACGAGCAGGCAGTCGAGCAGCCGGTCCGGTTCGGCTCCGGCGATCAGGTCGTGGTCACCGGCCGGCGTGTTCTGAGGTACGGGCCTGGGACCCCCAGGTGAGTGTCGTCAGGGTGAGAGCGTGCAGAGCGCCGGCCTCAGGCCCGCGATGCGGCGCCACTCCTTCTCGAAGGACCTGCCGGTCCTGTCGCCGAGAGGCCAGTCGCAGGACGGCGCGATGCGCGCCGCCCAGGTCCGCACAGCGAGGTCTGCATGCGGGTAGACGGCGGAGTCACCGGTGAAGTCGGCCGCGGCGGTCTGGGCCGTCCAGGGCCCCACCCCCGGGATCGTGCCCAGCGCCTCCGCGACGAGCCCGGCGGGCGCGAGCCGCTCCCACTCCTGTCCGTGGTGCGGGATCGCTTCCGCGGCGGCCCGCAGCATGGGCCGGTGGAGCCTGGCTCCCACCGTCGCGAACTCCTCATCGGTCAGACCCGGGACCCGCTCCGGACCCGGTGCGGGATGCCGGGTCCGACCGCCCGCGGACACCGGGGCACCATAGCTCTCGCACCAGCGCCGGTAGAGCGCGCGCTTGGCCGGCACGCACGATCTGCCGCGGCACCGCTGTGGTGACCGCGTCCCACAACGACGGCGCGGACAGCCGCACGACCGGCCCCAGACCGATGAGCCCGGTGCGGAGCGCGGCCGGGACACCCGCCGGGAGGACTGCCGGGTCCGCGCTGACAGCTTGCGGCTTGACATCCTCGCCACCCGACACGCACCTGAGCGACGGCCCGGCCGGCCCGGAGACGGCCATCCACGTCCCGCCTCCCGACCGCAGGGCACGCGCCCAGGTCCCGTCGGCATCCTCGGTCCAGGCCGGATGGTCGGTGGCCGGCACGGTACTCATCAAAGACTCCCCGGTCGCGGGGCGGTGCTCCCCGCCGGCATGCCGCTCCAGGGCGAGAGCTGTGGGCGGAAGCGGCAACCCGGGGACTTCTGCCCTGGGCGGAGGCCCTGTGTCGCGGCGCCTCGCTCACCCACACGCATGAGCCCACCAACAGGCCGTCCCGCCTCCACACCCTGCGCCTGCGGGATGTACCGCGGGCCTCGCGCCGCACGGCCTCACGGGCCGGGATCTCCGCGCCACGCACGTCCCGGAAGGGAGTCCGTCTGGCTTGCGGGTCAGAACGGATGCTGAGAACGCATCCGGGGTCGGTGAGGGCTCAGCGGCATACTGTCGCGCTCACCCGCGCCAAGTACGTTGAGTGACATGCGAGTTGACAGGCATGAGGCACGTGCCAATGCTTCATTGCATGTGCTGAGGGGGTCCATGGAAACATCTGATCTGACGGGTGACAGCCTGGTGAAAGTCCTGGCGGCCCTCGCCAGTCCGCACCGGATGCGTGTACTCGCCGCCCTGGCAACAGGCCCCACCTACGTGAGCCAACTGGCTCGGGACCTGGGGATCAGCAGGGCGCTGCTCCAGGTGCACCTCAAACGGCTGCAGACGGCCGGCCTGGTCTCGGACCGCGTCGAAGTGTCGGATGACGGTAAGGCGATGAAGTTCTACGAAGTGGTGCCGTTCGCGCTGTGCCTCACGCCGCGGACACTCGCCACCGCGTCCGAGTCGCTGACCGGCAATGCCGACCGCGGCGAAACCGCGGAGAAGGAGAACTGAAGCACATGTCCGATTGGCTCATCGAAGAGTTGGCTCTCTTCCTCGTGGTCGGCGCCGTGCTGGTGGCCGCGATCTGGCTGATGGCGGTCAAGCAGCGCTCGAAGGCAGAGCTGGTCAGGGACACCAGCTACCGCACGATCGCGGAGCGGGCGGTCGCAGCCCAGGAAGCCACTCAGCACGACCTGGCCAGCATGGATGCCCGGATGGCCAGGATCGAACGCATTCTCAAGGATGTGGACTGAGTCATCCGCGCCGTACCCTGGCAGACGCTGGCGGCTACGGGGTGCCGACCTCAGCGGGGCCCGCCGCTGGTCAGTTCCTCCGGACCGTCCTCGTCGTCGAGCCCGGGTCCCGCTGTGGCCCCAGAGCGCAGTCCGCGAGCTGAGTGCTGCGTCCCGTGGACCGCAGCCCGTGCACCGCCTGTGTCTACAACCCGGCCGTCACCCGGATTCCGCCGTCCCCGGACCGGCCGCGTGAGGCGATCAGCGGGCACCTCGGGGAGGCACCAGACCCCAAGAAGCCCCCTGCCCGCCGACTGCGCAGGACAACCGCCCCCGGACAGGGGGCGAAGCGGACGAGGAGGGATGATCCGGCGCGCGAAGAGACCATGCGGCGACTGCCCCTGGCGCCGAGACGTGGGGCCCGGGAAGTTCACCAGAGAGCGCTACGACTCCTTTGCGACACACCCCGCGGCAGCCGGAGATCGTCGAGAGCTCTGCCGCTTGCCTCGCGCAGGGGCTGTTCGCCTGCCACATGATCGAGGAGAACGATGTCGCGTGCGCGGGCTGGCTCGCCGTCGCCGGGAACCAGCATCTGACCGTGCGTCACGCCCCGGCGCGCGGCCTTCCGCCCGGCCACGTACTGAAGCCCGGTGACGGCTGGCCGCCTCTGTTCGACGGCTTCGACCAGATGGCCGACCGTCAGGCCCCGCCCCAGCCCCGACCCCGCAGGAGAAACGTCCCCGGTGACCGAGCCCTTCCGCGTCGGACACTCCCGGCAGAACGCTGATGCTGCTCGCCACGGTTCCAGCGGAGTCCATCCGGCCCGGCGGAGGCCCCACATGGCCACGGCATGGCCCTGGATACGCGGACCGGGCCGCGGTGTCACGCCTGCGAGAGCCGGACAGATCGGCCGCAGCTACTCGTTCGGGTGATTTGCGCTGTGCCGGGACGATACCGGTTCTGGGCGGGCAGGCTTCACGGAGCCGAATCCGTGAGGTGAAATGGTGGGATTTTCACGTGAGTACGGGCACGGGATCAGTGAGGGGCCGACTCCGGCGGACAGGGCGAGGGTGCCTGTTCTGCCGTATCCGAGCGGCTGGTCCGCGCTGGCGTTCTCCACCGAGGTGCGGGCGGGCGTTGTCCTGACCCGGCCGCTCGCGGGTGAGGACGTGGTGCTGTACCGGTTGCGGACGGGGACGGTTCGGGCCGTGCGTCCCTACTGTCCGCACCTGGGTGCGCATCTCGGTCTGGGGCGGATGGAGGGGGACGATCTGGTGTGTCCGTTCCATCTCTTCGCGTTCGGCCCCGACGGAGCGTGCGTGCGGACGGGCTACGGCACCCCACCGCCCAGGTCGGAGCTGGACACGCTGCCGGTGCGCGAAGCCAACGGGGCCGTCTTCGTGTGGCGGCACCACGACGGACGTGCCCCGGACTGGTCGATCCCCGACTGGCATGTGATCGGCCACCTGCCCGCCCGCAGCGCTGTGTGGGAACTGGCGGGGCATGTGCAGGAGGTGATCGAGAACTCGGTGGACGTCGGGCACTTCGCCACGCTCCACGGCTGGAAGAAGGCAGACGTCGGCGGGCCCGTCGCCTATGACGGAGCCGGCTTCCATGTGTCGCTACGGGCACATGAGTCGGCGCCGCTGCTGGGAGACTTCACGGTCGAGGTGGAGGTGGACGGATACGGGCTGGGGTGTCTGCACGCCGATGTGTACACACCGCAGGTGGGTCTACGGGTGTGCACGACGGTGATGCCGACCGCGATCGGCCCCAACCGGATGCAGTTCCGGCAGCTGAACCGGCTCGCGTTCAGCCAACCGGGACGGCTGCCGGGCCCGCTCTCCCGGGCGGTGAGCCGGACTGCCGCACGGCTGCTGAACCGTACGGTCTTCCGTGCCAGCTGCGAATTCACCGCCGCGGACTTCCCCATCTGGCACCACAAGCAGTACCGGCAGCCACCCCGCCTCGCCCAGGGCGACGGACCGATCGGCCCTTTCAGACACTGGGCACGCCGCTTCTACCCCCACCCGAAGTAGGCGACCACAGCACCCCCCGGGCCCTGAACCACAGCCCGAGAAGCCTGGCTGACCGTTCCGTTGAGCAGCCAGGACAGGTCGGGGCTTGTGAGGAGACACGCACGGCGATGGATCTGGGGCCACCTGTTCGTGCACTCAGCACCGCGCGTGCACATGCTCGAAGCCACCCGCGCCAACGCCGACGTGCTCGCCCCCGGCCGCCTGTCCTGCACCACCTGCCTGCGCGTCGCCCGTCGCATCGCCCTGACGCCGCCGGCGGACTCTTCCCCTCGCCACCGCCGCCCACTCCGACTGATGCTCGACGAACTCCTCGCCAACCTCAATCCACCCCGGCGAACCGGACGCCCCCGCGCGCCATCAAACGCATCATCTGCGGCTCCCTCATCAAGAAACCCGGCGAACGCGACACTCCACACCACCGCGCAGCTTCAACCTCCCACCAGCCGAACGAGCCTCTCAGCTCACGAGATGGCACGACGTAGAGCTTTGGTGGGACTCACTCCGGATCCGTCTACGGAAAAGACCGCGGACGAATAGCGTGGCAACGCGCATATCGTCATCGCAGGTGCCCATAGCCGGGTCGGCCTCATCCTTTCCCGGCTGCTCGTGGGCCGGGAACACCAGGTCTCCGGGATCATCCGCCACCCGGAGCAGGCGAACACGGTCCACGCGGCCGGCGCCGGGGCCGTGCTCCTGGATCTGTCCGACACCCCGGCGGAGCGGCTGGCGGAACGACTCGACGGCGCGGACGCAGTGGTCTTCGCCGCAGGCGTCGGTCTCGGCGACGCCCCGGGCCGGGCGAACCCCGTCGACGGCGTGGCGGCCCTGACGCTCGCGGACGCGGCGCGGCTCACGGGTGTCCGGCGCTGCGTCATGCTCTCCTCCATGGCCCCCGGCCCCGCCGCCCACTACCCCAGGAACCCGCTGGTCGAGACGTACCTGCGGGCCAAGGGCGAGGTCGACGAGGAGCTACTGGCCCGGCCCGCCCTGGACTGCACCGTCCTACGGCCCGCCTGGTTCCGGGACGGCCCCGGCGCCGGACTCGTCCGCCTCGCCACCACCACCGGCCCCGGCGAGATCGACCGCGCCGATGCCGCCGCCGTCCTCGCCGCGCTGCTCGACACCCCCGCCACGGCCGGGCTGACCCTGGAACTGGTCTCCGGCACCACCCCTGTCGCCGAAGCGGTCACGGCCGCCGCACTCCAGCGCTGAACCGACGCTGAGCCGGCGCCACGGAATGCGCGGGCCCGCCGGATGCACCCGGGCCGGCAACCCCGACACTCACCACATCACGCAACTCAGGCCCCACGAGAGCTTCTGAACATCCGTCATACACGATGCAGGGGCCGGCTTGGCCCGTCACTATGGCGAGTGGGTGCCGCGCAGTCGGCGCAGGAGAAAGCCGAGGCCATCCACGACCTGGCGGCCGATGAGCAGGTCGCGGTCCGGGTGGCCGCCGACCTGCTGCGCCGCCCGGCGGTAGCCGAACGAGCCGCGGCCGATGACACGGCCAGGCATCTGTTCAACCGTGCACAGAACGACCGCCTCATCGGTCGCCGGAGCGGCACCTCAGCGGCACGGCTGGTGCGAGAACCAGCACTGGAGCGCGACCCCGTCAGGTTCAAGGACGGGTTCCTGCGGAACTGGCGAAGCCTCCGGTGCCGGCCGGATACGCAGGCGTACCGGGCCGGACAGCGGAGGCTTCGCCGGGCCGTGCCCCTCGGTGGAGAGCGGTCGCACGGCCGGTCGGTGGGGCGGGACGCGGGGCCCACGGGAAGGGGTCGCGGGCTCATTGGACCGCTTCACCGGACCCGTACCGGGGGCAGCTGCGGCGGGGATGGTGTCCGGGGCCTCACGGAGCGGGCCCGGACGCGTCCGTCAGAGGGGCGCCCGGACGGTCACAGGGTCCAGTTCCAGGCGTAGATGCGGTTCGGGTTGACATCGCCGTACGCGTAGCCGGGGCTGAGGACCCCGATCTGCCACACGCCGATGCAGGAACCGCCCCGGTACAGGGCCATGTTCCCGTTGGTCCGGTTGTAGGCGCTGCGCGGCGCGGAAGCCCCCTGCGGCACCGCGCCCTGGCACTGCAGACCGTTGGACGGCTTGGCCAGGGCCCAGCCGTTCCCGGAGAAGTTCGCGCCCTCCCAGAAGCACATCGCGCCGTCAGGACACTGCTCCGGCCCCCGCGCGCCGCTCGGCAGGGCGATGGCACCGGCGGGCAGGACGGACACGGCGGCCTTGACCGGAGCGTCGCTCCCGGCCGGGGCGGACTGGGCCGGGGCGGCGGTCGCACCGAGAGCCAGAACGACGGCGCCGACGGCGCTCGCGATGGCCGTTACGGCCCTCGTCCTCGACGTACGGATCATGGCGTACTCCTTCACATTCCCCGCACGGAGGACATGTCCGTGCCAGGGCGAACGGCCCGACTGATGAAGGGCCGCCCAGAGCACACCAGCCCCCGCGCCGCGCCGATAGCCCTCGATCGGACGCATCACTCGTCCGAGCGATAAAATGCGCTTGTATGACTATGGCGGACATACGGAAACCCCTTCCGGCCGGGGAAAACAACCTTCGGATCAAGGGCTGCCCGCGACGGATGTCAATGCCTCACATCTGGGAATCACCCCTGTGCGAGGGCTGATTGATCTCCGGCATCCGCTGGTTCCCTGACGCGCGGCGCCCGATCGGTCAACCGAATGGGTACTTCCACATCGACGGCGCACACGCCATCCCTTCATCGATTTCCGCGCCCGGCACACCACCCCGGGCACGCGCGCCACTGATGCCCGTCGCGGATGGCCAGGTGCTCAGCGACTGGTGGCAGCGCAGGGCGCGCGGCGCCGGCGAGGCGTCGCCCAGGGCGGCCGGCTCGCACAGCACGGGACTGGAACTGCCCGTGCTGTGCGAGCCGGCAACGGCACTACCAGGTGCTCGCCGACCTGGTCGACGCCGACGGTCACCTCTCCCACATCGCCCCCAGCGTCATGCTCGACGGCGACGACATCGACACCTGGAGGTGGCGGCTGCAGGAACCGGGCACCTGGGCGCGGCTCCTGCCCGAACAGCGCGACCGCCTGGAGGCGCTGGGCATGCGGGGCGCGGCCCTCCCCGTGGCGGCCATCGCCCCGGCGGACACATGCCGTGGAGGAGGGCGAACCGCCCCTCAGGGCATGGCCAGTCGAGCGCTTCCCGGCAAGCCGCCTGAGGCGGCTTTTCGGGATTGCATCCTCGTCGTCCGGCCCGAGCTGGAGTCCCTGCGGGCCACCCCGCCGCTCGACGCGCCGGCTTCCGCATCCCCGGCGGCCTGGGTCGTCTCTTTCGGATCGTGCCGGGCTCGCGAGCCCTGGTGCCGCGCCTCGCCGCGTTGTCGTCGGTCGCCGATGCTCCGGGTGGGCTCCCTCCTCCGCCTTGCGATCCACGGCACCGGACCCCGCTCACCGGTCCGGCCCGATCCGAAAGAAACTCCCTGCCCCGCTACGTCACCGGGGACGCCGCCGGGATCGCCCAGGGCATCGTCCTGGCCACCATCGCCGCCATCGCCGCCGCGCCCGCCGTCACCCGCACCGGCGCCGTCCGGCTGGCCGGAGCTGGGACAGGCCCCGGCGCGCTGAAGACTCGAGTGGATGGCCCGAGAGGGATCAACGCGCACGACCTGGGTCCGAGGACGGCCCGTGCGGCGGATTCTCGTGTTGTGCCAGCAGACTGGTGATCCCTGCACGGACGAACTCTCGTGCCTGCTCGGCGCGTTGGGCCCGCCAGTCGGCAGAGGCAGACGGGTCCTTCTGACGGTCCTTCCCGTATCTGCGTTGGCGGATGTCATCCACGACTCCTGCCGGTGCTCCCATGGAGCGCAGTTCTTCGAGGGCTTGTCCTTTGGTGATCAACTGGCCATTGCGCAGGGTCACCGATGCTCTCGCGAAGGTCAGCATCCCCAGGTCCACCCAGATGTCCTGGAGCCACAGTCCGGCCTTGGCGCTGCCTGTCACAGGCAGCCAGTAGTCCTCCAGCTCGGCCCGGATGAACTCGGCGAGCTCTTGATCGCTAACCCTGGGCAGCAGGCCGGCCGGTGGCGGTCCGCTCAGGACAACCGCCCCCAGGGCCAGTTCGCGCCGGCTCACAGGGGAGACGGGACGCTCGAACCACTCGCCCTGAGCCCAGGCCGGATGTTCCTGCGCCGTATCGGACTCGCGCCCCCGGGGCACATAGGTGCAGTGCAGGGCCCGGGCAAGAGGGACGTCGGCGATCAAACGCCCATGCACAACTCGCAGTTCCTCTTGCTGCACGTCATGGAGTTCCGTACCGACCAGCGCCACCAGATCCAGATCACTCCGCCCGTGCTGGTAGTCCCCCAGAGCCAGCGATCCATGCGCCCAGAGAGCGGCCAGAGGCACTACGCCTCCGACATCGGACGTGAAGCGTGCAAGCAGAGGCTTCACATCACCGGGGAGGTCGCGCACCGAGGTCGTTCCTGTGCGGAAGTTGCCCATCGCGGCGGAGGAGCCGAGCGGGTGTTCCCGGATCTGATCCTGTTCTTCAGCGGACAACTTGGAGCTCCTTCTTCTGCCTGTTCCGCGGGTTGAGACCACTGGGCACACCGGACTGAGACGGGGCGACCTGGCGGACTGTGGCCGTCGGTACGTGGTAAATGCGTTGGCGTGCCGCACCAGGCCGTTCGGGTCGGGATTCGAGGCGGCCCGTGGTCCAGCCGGCCGCTTCCGGACGCTTGAGTTGCCGGCAGAAGGTGTTGAGCCATGGGCTGCCCCGGGTCACCTGCCTGATGACGCCTGGAACGGTTCACCAAGAGGGGACCTACCCGGTTCAGAGGAACGAATCCCGCTCATGTGTTCCTCTCTGGCACGGCTACGACACATCCGCGCGGAATCCGACACGAGGAAGGAGATCCCACAGCCCGTCACGGCGTCTCCGGTCCGGACCGCCCCGGGGCGTGTGCACCCACGACCAGCCCGGCGTGGGCGAACGCTAGCGGAAAGTTCCCGACCCGGTACTTCAGACGGGGTCCCATTCCTGGAGACCGAGGGCGCTGCTCAGCGCGAGGAGTCGGCCGAACAGCGTCTCGGCCTCGTCGCGGCGACCGATGAACACGAGGACCTCGACGAGCCGGAACGAGCACAGGAGGTGTCCCGGCGGTAGCGCCACCGGGTGGCCGGGCCCGACGCCCCGGCCGGGGCCGGGCGCCAGGCTCCGTGGTCGTCGGCGCACAGCGGCCCGGTGAGGATGGAGGGCGAGCCGGAGCGGGGCAGGCACAGCCAGTCGCCGGTGCCGTTCCGGTCCACCAGGGCGGAGGTTTGGAGGTCGCCGGTCAGGGCGTGGTCCGTGGTGCGTGACCTGGAAAGGGATTCCTCGCGGGTAGCTGGAACGGAACAGGGGCGCCCGCCGGGCGGGCGGGGCGGGTCAGCGGCGCTGGACGAACCGCATCCGAGTGGTGCGGGTGCGGCCGGGACCGAGTTCGTAGTGCCATCGCAGGGCCTGCGCGGGTCTGGTGACGGCGGGCACGGCCAGAGGGCGGGAGAAGCAGCTGGTGACATCCGCGTGGATCAGCCCCGGCCGGGCCGTGAGGCCCACGGTGACCGGCCCGTTGGGGACTGCCGGTGGTCGATGGCTTGGGCGACCGACGCCGTCACGGCCTTCACCAGCCCCTGCGCCCGGCTCCGGGCGCCCCGGAGAAGGAAACCGTGGGTCACCCCGGTCACCGAGGGCAGATGAACCGCATCGGCGGGGAGGACGAGTGACACAGCGGCCCACCCTCCCCGGCCCGGGGCTCCGCGGAAGCGGGCCGGGCCTCCGCCGGCAGGCCGGCTTCTTCCACCACGACCGACCGGGTCGCGAGCATCCGCAGCACCCGCGGTACTGTGTCGCGTTGGGGCCGAGCTCCGAGGCGGCAGGGACGATGAGCCGGCCGCAGCCGAGCAGCGGCCCCAGATGCCGCCGGCCCGGCCGCCGGTCCGGCGCGAGCCGCGTGTCGCTGTCGGCAGCCGCGCCCAGAACCCGGTAGCGGCGCCCGCGCGGCCTCCTGGACGAGAACCGGTGGCACCAGCAGGCGCTGGCCGTCGCCGACGCAGGTGTGGACGAGGGCGGGCAGGTGCCGGGCGTTCACTTCGCCCTCCGGCGCGTCCTCGTCTTGATGCGGGGTTTCCGGTAGTCCCGGGAGTTGCCGCACACCAGGTTGCCGGTCACGGTGATTCCCGGCGGGGACGCTTCGCAGCCGGGTGTGCAGCATGCCGGCGAGGTCGTGGATGTGCTGCCAGCGGTCCTGACGGAAGTAGCCGGGCCTGGTCCCGCCCATCAGGCGCAGCAGCGGGAACGCCTGGGGCACCGTGACGTCGCCGACACGGACGCGAGGCCGTTCACCCGGGGGGTGACGGAGTCCATCGGGCAGTGGTGGATCTGCGCCTTCTGGCCGGGGCTGGAGAGGGTGACCCGAGGGCCGGTGCGATGCTCGCCACCGCCGCCGCCCGGCTCAACCAGGCCGAGTTTGTCGAGCAGGGCCAGAAGCTGCTGGAAGAGACCTATGGCCGCGACCGTCCGACCGACGCCCGGTTCGCGGAAGCGGGCAACCGCGAACGCCCCGGCGTCCTTGACGCCGACCTCGTCCGGGCCCTGCGCACAGGCGCCCAGACCGATGCGTCCGACGACGTGCTCGACGCCCTCGCCCGGGCCCTCGACGCCTCCCCGGTGTTCTTTCGGAGCGACAGCGCTGAGGTCGCCCAGGTCGTCGCCGCGGTGAGGGCGGCCCAGGCGGGCCTCACGGTGATGGCGGCACGAGGGGCCGGCGAGGACGGTCTCCCGGCCGAACTGCTCGATTTCGTCACCGACACGTTCGCCGGCATCCTCGACCCCGATCCCCCCGGCGGCCGATGAGACGAGGGCCGCCGCACGGTGCGACGGCCCTCGCATCGTCAGGGCTGCAGTTCGATGTGCCGGGGAGTGCCGTCCCCCAACGCAGCGAGCGCGGCCTGCCACAGCGGCCGGACAGTTGCCGGGATCTCGTGCGGCTCGATGGCCTCCGGCGCGGCGAACCGGTACGCCTCGATCTCCCCCTCCTGAACCCGTACGGAGCCCTGCTGCCCGGCCGTCAGCTCACCCGCGTCGTACACGTAATAGATGTGGGAACCGCCCTCGGGCTTCACGATGTAGGCGCTCACCAGAAGCCGCTGCACCGCGAGGTCGAGGCCCAGTTCCTCGGCGATCTCCCGCCGGCATCCCGCCGACGGTGTCTCGCCGCTGTTCACCCGCCCGCCGGGCAGATTCCATCCCGCCTTGTAGCCGGGCTTGACGATCAGGAAACCGCCCTTCCCGTCCCCGATGAGGGCACCGGCGGATACCTGCGGGCGGGCGTGTGTCTCGTTCTCGATGATGCTCTCCGGTCTCAATCGGGCTCAGGCAGTGGCTGTGGCGGGATGGCGGCCGAGGAGCTGCTGGGCAGCCTGGTCGCTGGCGCGGGTGTACGCGGAGGCGACCGCCCGCAGATGGGGGATCTCGGCGGCCAGGTCGCCGCCCGGGTGGAAGGGGAGGGGGGCCGGGCAGCCCGGCTCTGTGCCCAGAGTGGTCCGGGCCGCGCGGTTCCAGTACGCCTCCGCGTGGATTTCGTCGCGCCGGGCGAAACGCAGTGCCCGATCCGCCAGGTCGGCGGGAGCGTGCCGGCGCAGCTCGTGGATCGAGTCCCTGACCTCGGTGACGTACCGGCCGAGCTGTGTGGTGCACGACTCGCCGGCCCGCCCGGCGGGATCACGGACCAGACTGAGGGCGGGGCCGAAGCGGTGGCCGTCGAGGAGACGGCTCGACTGATGGCGGACGACGTCCGGGGTGACCAGCGCCAGGTCGCGCCAGAGCGGATGCAGGTCGATCAGGCCGCGATACGTGCGGTAAAGGGCGGTCCCCGCGTGGACGGCCGGGGCGATGGAGCCCACTACCCACAGGAGGAAGCCCAGGTACAGGAGCGAGTCGGTCACCGCCTCCTGTGCTTCGGCGAACTCGTCGCTCACCGGATCGACTGTGATCAGCACGACATAGGTGACGCGTGCCAGGGCGTAGAGAACCAGGACGATCATCCCGACGGACATCATGCCCAGGCCGACGCGCAAGGACCTTATCGGGGCATGGCACCGGGTGGAACCCCACTGAACCGCGCACACGGCACCGGCCGAGGCGGTGTAGCCGTAGAAGAGCCCCATGTAGATGGCAAGCGCCACCTCGCCGGCGTGCCGGGCCATGAAATGGGCGGTGGCATCCGGGTGCGGGGTGCTCAGCCCGGTGAAGAATGCGAGGGCCATGATCGCGATGGTGCCCAGCGAGGCGCGGGTCGCGATCCGGTGGACCCGGGTGGCGGTTCGGGCGTGCCGCGACGCCGAGGTGGCTGCGTCGGCGTCCTGACGGACGGCGGTCACGTACTTCAGGAGGACGCAGATCCCGAGGATTGCCAGGCTGTGTTTGGCCAGGTAGGCCAGGTCGGGCACGCCGAGGGAGTTGATGAACTCGCGGCCGGGCTCGGTCCGCGACAGCCACGAGGCCACCCCCTGCCGTGCGTGACTTCCACGAACGCCTCGCCACCATCCTCACACCGGACAGCGGAGAGCAGCCGAACTGAGAGACGGCCCCGGTCTCGGTGCCCTTCAGGATGCCGATTCATCCGAGTCAGAGGACTTACGGCCGCGGGCACGTCGTAGAAGGCGCCTCGCCAGCAACACCACCCAGGCCACCAGCATCAGCGTCGCGGCGACCCTCACCCAGGGCGCGGTGCCGCTACTGGCCGCCGTCCACCCGAAGAACAGGATGCTCAAGCACATCCAAGCCGGGCCATCAAGGAAATCGCCCCTCGGGTCTCGTGACACCCCAACCCCCTGCCCAATTTCGCGGCCTGTTCGCCACGGCAGAAGGATACGGCAGCGGATCGAGCAGTCCCCGATCGCGGTCGAGTGACTCTGCCGGCCACCACGCGCTCCGGCAGTGACGTCAATTTCTCGTGAACATCCACGAGGCTCAAGATCGCAAACTGCTGCTCAAACCAGAAGGCAAACGCTGCTGCTTGAGGTGAACGAAGCCACGGCGTTCTGGCCGTCGACGCGTTCTCCCGAGTCGGTGACACGCTGGAATGCCCGCCCCAGCACGTCCATGACCTGCTGGCCCGCGAGTTCATCGACGAAGTCCACGACGAGGTCGCTGTCGAACGGGCCGGTTCCCCACGTTCCCACGCATGGCTCCTGATACGGCTGTCCCGGACGAATACATGGTTCCAGGAGCCACTGACATCGGTCACGGGGCGAGGGTGCCCCGCTTGCTGAAGCCGGCACGACCGAGCGTCTGACACTTGGGCATTACGGCTGACTGTATCTCTGTGCCCGCCCTGAACAGGACCGGGCCCGGGGCACCCTTCGGACGGTTGCGGTGCCTGTGCGGGCCGCGAGACCGGGCCCCTGCCAGGAACAGACGGTGGGTGAGGATCTCTCCGGTCAGCGGACGCGGAGAAAGCCGGCGTACTTCTCCTGCCACAAGGAATCCGGTCGCCAGGACCTCTCCGGGAGCCCCGGGGATCACCCCGGGGCCCACCGCTCAACGCTCGACAGCACTCCGCGATCCATGCGCCGTGCCGCCCGTACGACAGCCCCGTCGTTTCCGATGCCGATGCCGGCCCCGCAGAGCTGAACCCGGCACGCGGGCAGCGCGGCGGCCGCCGGTCCGGCAATGCGCCGAGGCTTTGGTGGGCCACGTCCTCGGCAGTAGGCCGCGGAGCGGATGCGGCCCTCCCACCTCCGCCGGGAGTCCGGCCCGGGTGCGACCCCCTGTCGGCGCCGGTGCCCGCCCCGTGAGCTTGCCGGCGCGGGGCCGTCACTCCAACTGCCGGGCCGGAGCGCCGGCCGGTCCCTGCTGGGCGGTCACTTCACGCAGCGCCACCACGGTGAGCCCGATGATTCCGGCGATGGCCCGGGGATCGTCGCGCAGCGTGTGGAAGAGGGGCATGCGGCCATCGCGCCCACCTTGCCGGGCAGAGCGGGGATGGCCACTGCCGCGTCACTGTGATGGCCGTGCCGGCGGCAGTGGCCGAGCTGCCTACCGCTGGGCGGATGCGCGTCAGTCCGCGTGACCGTCGCGACGCCTGCGGCAGTGAGGCCGGGCAGGACGTCAAGGCGCAGGGCCCCCGCGCATCGTCGCCGGTTGTCTCCGATTGCGGCCACCACCACTCGAACGGCCTGCCGGACTGCTCGCCCCGGTGGAAATCTCCTCACCACGGATGAGGCGGTCCACCAGGTAGTACACGCAGGTCCTCTGCGTACCCGAGCCCTCGTGCTCACGCGGGAACCGGTCCGCCTCAGGGTGCTGCGTTCCCTCGGCCGCACGATCGTCCACGACCGCTGCCCGTCCTTCCGCTGGACCCTCGATTCCCCGACCGGGACGTGCCGCACCGCCGCCCTCTCGCAGATCAGCCCGGAGACCGCCGAGGCCCTCGCCGCCGTGACGGCGGCCACCACCGCGGCGCGCCGGCACCTGGATCTCCCCACCGACCCCGCCGGGGGCCAGCCGTGCCCGGGCCGCGTACCGGACAGCCGACCACCCCCGGACCCCGCCCCGGCCGAGACGGCGCGGCCTCGGGCCCGGATACCGGGGCATCGGCACAGGGCCCTGAACCCGCCCGCCTCGCGCTGCCGCGTGCTGCGCCCGGGGCGGGGTGCGCGCACGCTGGAGGGTATGGAGAGTGCGCCGATCACCGTGCACCGGCCGTCGCCGTCCGGCGGCCGGCGGGTCAGCGTGCACCGCAACAGTCGGGACGAGATCCTGGGCCTCGCGTTCTCCGATACGGATCTCCAGGTCTTTCTGGAAGCCGCGGGCATCACCGACCCGGAACTGATCCTCGACCATCCCGCCTGGGTGGAGTGGCGCGGCATCGGCGCGCACCGCTGGACCGCCGACTGACACCACCCGCGCCGGCGGGGGGCTGGAGTGGCTCCGATCACGGGAAGCTCCAGGCCTGGGACGGGAACGTCACCGTGGTGCTGGACCACGGCGCCTGGTCCCTCATGGTGGCCTCGGTTCCGATTCCGGCGGAGATCCGTGAACCCGGCGAGGGGTACGGGATCGTCGTCGATGTCACCGGCCGCTGCATCGCGGGCGAGAAGGCGGACCAGGCCGCCCGGAAGATCCTGGGCCAGGACGGACAGGTCCCCTCCGGGGGAACTCCTCGCCGCCCGCGGTGTCGCCGCGGACTGGGCGGCGAGGAGTTCCCCCGGGGCACGACGGCGCTCGCGCTGCCGCCCCTCTTGCGTCAGTTGAGGTACGTTCCCGTTGGCATCATGCCGAGTCCCGCCGAGAGGCTGGTGAAGTAGAGAGTGTTCGAGCACGCTGTCCGGGTCCCGCCGAACGGGTTGGGGCACGTCCTGCCGTTCTGGGTCGCGGACATGAGGCCGTGGGCCACGACCCCGCCGGACAGACGGTAGCTGTAGACGGGGCCGCCGCTGTCCCCCTTGCCGGCGATGTACTCCCAAGGGGAGTAACCGGTGACAGCGGTATACTTCTCCGTACCGTTGAACCACCTCCAGTAGTAGCCGTCGTCAACGGGCACACCGCATCGTTCTCCGGTCAATGATCCGCTGACACAGACGTACTGGCCCTTGAGAACGTCTTTCACGGAGTACACGTGGTGTACAGGTTGGAACGAGTTCTTGACGGGCAGGCCACCCACGATGGAACCCCCTGACATTTTCCTCGGTTCAAGCTTTATGAGCGCCGCATCGTTCTGCACATCTATGTGGGAAACGGTTCCCAGATGGCTGTCATTGGCGGTTTGCCAACTCTGGCCGACTTTCGTAGTGCAGTGCTCTGCCGTGATGATGAAGTCGTCTTTTGTACCACGCTGGGAGGCGGTAAATCCGGAGGTACATCTGGAGCCGGACACCGTTCTGATGGCCTGTCCGCCGAATTGCGGGCTTGTCGGGAGGCCGATGCGCTCATCGCCGATGGGAGAGGCGGCGCTGTCGGCCTTCAGGGTGACCGGTATCCCCCGTGTCAGGGACGAGGGGATCACTTCGGCGGCCTTGAGCGGTTTCACACCGGCACGGGGGGCTGTGTCGGGTACGTCGATTCCGACGGTGAGGGAGTCCCCGTCCTTCCCGGCTCCCACGCTCACGATTCTCGCACCGCTCACGCGGACCCCGGACTTGGCGATCGCGCGCATCGCCTTCTTCAGCTCTTCGGCGGTGTAGCGGGTGGCGGCGACCTTGACGTTCAGCCCCTTCTTCCGATGCGACGCGATCACACGGGTGACGTCCTCGGGAGGCTTCCCCTTCCAGCGGAGTGTGTAGCCGTTCGTCTCCACGGAGATCGTCAGGTCGTTGTATCCGCCGGCAGGGTCCTTCTCCACCAGTTCGGTGATCTCGTCCGCCGCCTCCAGGATCGGAGCCTGACGCATCATCAGAGCTTTCGCGGCCGCCCTCTTCTCGGCCTCCGGGGACGCCCCGGAGGCGGGGAGCCCCCTGTCGCCCGCCGAGGCGGAGTACGCGCCCGCCGGAATCAGCGGGAGGGCGAGCGCCAGCGTCGCCCCGATCGCTGTCACGGTTCTGGAGAATCTCATCTGTGATTGCCTTTCGAAGTTGCCGATGCTCGAATCGCCGGTCACACCGCACGTCCCGGCCGCGTGCCGAGTGCTCAGGTGCGGCGGCAACGGTCGCGGAAGTCCTGTGTCAGGTCCTCGTCCACGGGCTCCAGGAGCCGTCGTTGCGGCGCTGGATGTACCACCACCGGTTGTCCGTGCCCTTCGCGGTGAGCCTGGGAGTCTCGGTGTCGTTGTTCGTCACATACACGGCGCTGCGAACATCGCCGCCCATGGACTTCCAGGCACCGAACTCGTTTGGCTTGCCCCAACTCGTCCAGACGGCATAGTCCGTTCCCACGACGACGGCCTGGTCGTGACCGTTGGGGTAATTGACCCAGGAAACGCCGTACTCGCAGTAGAACCTGGCTCCCCCCAGGCTTTTTTGCCCCAGGACGCATACCTCCATCGAGGCGGCCCGAGCGGACGGGGCGAAACCGGTCAGAGTGGTACCGGTCAGCGCCAGAGCCGTGACGGCGAGAGCCGCCCGGCGGGCAAGGGACGTATTCATGCAAACTCCTGGATCGGTGTCGGGTCACAGCCCACGACGGCCCGCCGTCGCCCCTGCCGCACCGACGAGAGCCGGACGAGCGAGGCAGAGGCGCGGGTCGGCACTTCCCGGAGCGGATGGACGGACCACCCCCGTGAAGCACCGTCAGGACTGCGCTGAAGGCGGTTCCCTCGTGTATCTGGTGACATGGCGTCGACAGGGGGAAGGTTGCCCCGCTTCCCCGACATGGCCGGAAGAATCTGTTCCGGGCTCTTGCCGGTGGCTGGTTCGCGGCAGCAGGCGGTTCTCCTCGGCGCGGTGCACGGGCGGCCCGGTGTTGGCGCCCGGGCACCAGTCCTCCGGCGAGCTGGGTACATGTACCTCCATGGCGCGCGTACGGGTGCGGTGGCCGGCCGTGGTGGACCGGGCGAGGGAGATCGTGGACAGCTACGACGGCGGTGTCACGCCGCGGCAGGTGATGTACCGGCTGGTGCCGGAAGGGGCGCTGCCGCACACGGCACCGATGTGCCGCCGCCTCTCCGCGCACCTGGCCCGCGCCCGGCGGGAGGGCCGGTTCCCGGACCTGATCGACACCGTCCGCGAGGTCCACGTCCCGCCGTCCTGGGACGGCGCGGACGCTTTCGTCGCCCGGATGCCCGGCTGGTTCCGCCTCGACCGCACCGAGGGCCAGGAGCATGCGCTGTACGTCGCGGCGGAGAAGGACCCCCTGCGCCGGCAGCTGACCGGCCGGCTCGACCAGACCGGCATCCCGGTCCTGGTGGTCCGCGGCTTCGGCTCCCAGTCCTCCGCCGGCGTCGTCCGCGACCGCGCCACCGCGGACCCCCGCGACGCCGTGCTCCTGGTGGTGGGCGACTTCGACTGCTCCGGCGAGGACATCGAACGCGACTGGGTCGCCCGGACGGGCTGCTGGAGCCACACCGAGCGGGTGCTACTGACCTACGACCAGGTGAAGCGGTACGGGCTGCCCGCGACCGAGGGAAACCTGCCGGCTGGATTGTGAGAGCCCGCAGAGCTGCCGCGCTACGAGAGGCTGCCTCAGCGCTCTGAGGCCCACCCGGCTTGGTCCGTCATGGCCCGTCGCCTGACGGGGCTGGTAGCTGACTGGCGCGGCGTCGACCCCGCTGAGTGCGCACGCCGCGCCGGACAGAGCATCCAGGTCCTCTTCCGGCACTACGCGAAATACCTGGCCGAGACACGCGACCACGCCAACCGGCTGATCGAGGACTCCATGCGGAGCCGGAAGGGCGCCTCCGAGGTCGAGTTAACCGGCCACTGGCCCGGAATGGCCCCGGAACAGCTGGTCAGAAGTGGGATACGGGTGGGAGAAATCGGGAGTAACGCCGAGTTTCGAATCGCCGCACAGAACCGCGTCACAAAGGGCGCCCGCCAGGGAAAACCCCTGGTCAGGCGCCCTTTTCCTGGGTCTAGAAGAAGCCCAGCTTCTTCGGCGAATACGACACGAGGAGATTCTTCGTCTGCTGGTAGTGCTCCAGCAGCACCCGGTGCGTCTCACGGCCGATCCCCGACAACTTGTATCCGCCGAAAGCCGCATGCGCCGGATACGCGTGGTAGCAGTTCGTCCACACCCTGCCCGCCTGAATGGCCCGGCCGGCCCGGTAGGCGGTGTTGCCGTCGCGCGTCCACACCCCGGCTCCCAGGCCGTACAGCGTGTCGTTCGCCGTCCTGATCGCGTCGTCGAAGTCGGAGAAGGAGGTGACGGCGACGACCGGGCCGAAGATCTCCTCCTGGAAGACCCGCATCCGGTTGTCGCCCTCGAGGACGGTCGGCTGGACGTAGTACCCGCCGGCCAGCTCGCCGTCGTACTCGATCCGCCGGCCGCCGGTCAGCACCTTCGCGCCCTCCTGCTGGCCGATGTCCAGATAGGAGAGGATCTTCTGCAACTGGTCGTTGGACGCCTGGGCGCCGATCATCGTGTCCGTGTCCAGCGGGTGGCCCGGGACGATTTGTTCGGTGCGGGCGATGCCCGCCTCCAGGAACTCGTGGTAGTGACCGCGCTGGATCAGGGCGCGGGACGGACAGGTGCAGACCTCGCCCTGGTTAAGGGCGAACATGGTGAAGCCTTCGAGCGCCTTGTCACGCAGATCGTCATCGGCGGCCCAGATGTCCTCGAAGAAGATGTTCGGCGACTTCCCGCCGAGCTCCAGGGAGACCGGTTTGATGTTCTCGGAGGCGTACTGCATGATCAGCCGCCCGGTGGTGGTCTCCCCGGTGAAGGCGATCTTCGCGACGCGCGGGCTGGACGCCAGTGGCTTGCCCGCCTCCACGCCGAAGCCGTTGACGATGTTGAGCACGCCGTCCGGGAGCAGATCGGCGACCAGGCTCAGCCAGAAGTGGATCGAGGCCGGGGTCTGTTCGGCGGGCTTGAGCACCACCGCGTTGCCCGCTGCCAGGGCCGGAGCGAGTTTCCAGGTCGCCATGAGGATCGGGAAGTTCCACGGAATGATCTGCGCGACCACCCCCAGCGGCTCGTGGAAGTGGTACGCGACCGTGTCGTCGTCGATCTCGCTCAGCGTCCCCTCCTGGGCGCGCAGCGCCCCGGCGAAGTAGCGGAAGTGGTCGATCGCGAGCGGGATGTCCGCGGCCAGGGTCTCCCGTACCGGCTTGCCGTTGTCCCAGCTCTCCGCCACCGCCAGCTCTTCCAGCCGGGCCTCCATCCGGTCGGCGATCCGCAGCAGGACACCGGCCCGGTCACCCGCGGAGGTACGGCCCCAGGCCGGTGCGGCGGCGTGGGCCGCGTCGAGGGCGCGTTCGACGTCCTCCGCGGTGCCACGGGCGATCTCGGTGAACGGGCGGCCGTTGACCGGGCTCGGGTTCTCGAAGTACGCACCCCGGGCCGGCGGTACGTACGCCCCGCCGATCCAGTGGTCGTAGCGGGGCTGGTACGAGACGATCGCGCCGTCGCTTCCCGGTGCCGCGTATCGGGTCATCTCCAGAGCCTCCCGGTGACGGACGCCGCCGCCACCTCGGGACGACGGTCACCGGGAGGCTAGGAGCCCGGACGTTGCGATCAGGTTGCGCCGCGCCCGTCGCCCCCGCCGGCGCGGCGGGTCAGCCGGCCCTGAGGAGATCGGCGCACCGCTCGCCGATCATCATGGTGGTGATGCAGGGGTTGACGGTGGTCAGCGTGGGCATCACGGAGGCGTCGGCCACCCGCAGCCCGCGCACCCCCTTGACCCGCAGCTGCGGATCGAGCGGCGAGTCCGCGTCGTCCACCGCGCCCATGCGCACGGTTCCCGCCGGGTGGTAGACGGTGTTGTGGGTGTCGCGGATGTACGAGAACAGCTCATCGTCAGAACCGAGCGCGGGCCCCGGGGCCAGCTCCCGGCCGGCCCACCCCGCCATCTGCGGCTGGGCGACGATCTCGCGGGCGAGCCGCAGCCCGTGTGTCATCACCCGGATGTCGTGCTCATGGGTGAAGTAGCGGGGATCGACCCTCGGCTTGTCCCGGAAGTCCCGGCTCCGCAGCCGGACCGTGCCCCGGGAGCGGGCCCGGGTGACATTCGGAGTGAGACAGAAGGCGTTGTCCGAGGTCGGGTAGCCGCGCCGGTAGGTGTTGAGATCGAAGGGCACCGAGCCGTAGTGGAACATCAGATCCGGCCGGTCCAGACCCGGTTCGGTGTCCGCGAAGACCCCGATCTCCCACCACTGGGTCGACGAGGTGACCATCGGCTGCTTCGCCTCCCACATGATCACACCCTCGGGGTGGTCCTGGAGGTGGGAGCCGACTCCGGGGGCGTCGACCCGGATCTCCACCCCGGCCTCCCGCAGATGCGCCGCGGGACCGATCCCCGAGAGCATCAGGAGCTTCGGGGAGTCGATGGCGCCGCAGGAGACGACCACCTCGCGACGGGCCCGTACCGACCCGGTGTGCAGGGCGTCCGGCTCCAGGAACTCCACTCCGTCGCACCGGCCGCCGTCGTCGAAGAGCAGCTCTTTGGCCTGCACTCCGGTGCGTATGGTGAGGTTCGGCCGGTCGAGGACCGGATGCAGATACGACACGGAGGCCGAGGAACGGGTGCCGTCCTCACGGCAGTTGATCTGGAACCAGTGGGCACCGCGCACGACCGTCGAGCCGCTGTTGAAGGGAGTCGTCGGGATACCCGCCGCCGCGCAGGCCGACAGCAGCGCCCTGCCGCACGGGTCGTTCGGCGGTACGGTCCGGATGGTGACCGGACCGGAACGGCCGTGGTGCTCACCGGGGCCGTCGTTGGACTCCAGACGCCGGTAGAGCGGGAAGCACTCCTCGGCACTCCACCCGGAGGCGCCCAGCGCGGCCCACTCGTCGAGATCCTCCGCCGGCGCCCAGAAAGCGATACAGGAGTTGTGCGAGGAGCAGCCGCCGAGCACCTTGGCCCGTGCGTGGCGCATAAAGCTGTTCCCGTTGTCCTGTGGTTCGACGGGGTAGTCCCAGTCGTACCCCGAGTCCAGCAGCGCCATCCACCGGTCCAGCCGCAGAATGCTGTCGTCCCCGACATCGGAGGGTCCGGCCTCCAGGACGCAGACGCTCACCCCCGGGTCCTCGGTGAGCCGTGCGGCGATGACGGCTCCCGCGGTGCCGCCGCCGACCACCACATAGTCGTACACGGGAACGGACGAGGGGCCGGAGGCAGGGACGGAACTGCTCCGAGAGGGCATGGGGAACTCCAGGGAGGGTGAGGGAGAGTCGGAGAGGGGGAGGGGGAGGGGGTCAGACGGAGGACGGCCGGTCGCCGGGCGCCTCGGCCCGGTGCTCGTCGAGCACGCCGGTACGGTGCCGCTGCACGAACCAGTAGTAGGCGAAGCCGCCCGCCGCGACGATCCCGATGAACAGGAACGCGCCCCAGCGCAGATACCAGTGCTGCTCACCGGTGGCGTTGTAGACCTCGGCGCGCGGCCAGGCGAGGTTGAGCGACATGGCCGCACCCCACACGACCGCGACGATGTTGACGGGCAGTCCGAAGCGGCCGAGCGAGAAGGCGCCCTCGGCGGGCTTCCAGGTGCCGCGCAGCCGCTGGATCAGCATGGGCACGGTGACCAGCAGATAGGCCAGATAGATCATGATGATCGCGATGCTGGTGATCACCGAGAAGATCTGCGGCTGATTGATGTTGATCACCAGGATGGCGACCCCCACCAGACCGATCACCACGGCCGGGGCGACGGGGGTGCGGAAGCGGGGGCTGACCCGGGCGAGCAGGGAACCCGCCGGCAGATTGTTGTCGCGGGCCATGGCGAACATCAGCCGAATCCCGGCCGCGTGGACGGCGAGCACACAGACCGTGATCGCGACGACGACGCACCAGAGCACGATCTCGCCGACCGTGGAGCCCAGGGTCTCCAGGACCACGTACTGCAGTCCGCCGGTGGTCAGCTCCTCCGACGCCAGATCGGGGACCGCCATCAGCGCGAAGAGCAGAATGAGCCCGCCGATGAGGAAGGAGGCGACCAGGGCGCGCAGGATCGCGCGGGGCGCGTTGCGGCTCGGGTTGTGCGACTCCTCGCCGAGCGAGGACGCGGTGTCGAAGCCGTACATGACATAGGCGGAGGCCAGCGATGCGGTGAGGAACGCGCCGAAGTATCCGATGGAGTGGTCGCCGCCGAGTCCCTGGGTCTCGGTGAGCGTCTCGACGGGACCGCGGGTGATGCTCGCGGCGAGCAGCACGATCAGCGCGACGGCGGCGATCAGTTCGATGAACACGCCCGCCGAGTTGATCCGTGCCATCAGCTTGACGCCGAAGGCGTTCACCAGGGTGGAGAAGAGGATGAGCACCGAGCCGAGGAGCACCGCGTTCGCGGCGGCGTCGGACGTACCGGTGCCGTCGCCGACGAACTGGAACCAGTCGTCGATCTGCGGCAGCGTGATCTGGTAGGCGAGCGCCACGGCGGCCAGGGTCACCATGGTCGCCGTGAGCATCATCCAGCCGCCGAGCCAGCCGGTGTGCGGACCGCCCATGGACTTGGCCCAGTTGTAGACGGACCCGGCGACGGGGTAGCGGGCCGCCAGTTCGCAGAAGCAGAGGGCCACCATCAACTGACCGGCGAAGACCAGGGGCCACGACCACCAGTAGGACGGTCCGCCGAAGGAGACACCGAAGTAGAAGAGCTGGAAGGTGCCGGTGAGGATGGAGATGTAGCTGATGCCGGCGGCGAAGGTGTGGAAGGTGCCCAGCGTGCGCTTCAGTTCGGGGCGGTAGCCCAGCAGACCGAGCGCGTCGTCGTCCCCGGGGGCCTTGGCGCCCCCGGGGGAGGATATCCCTCCGTCCGGTCCGGCGCTGCTCCCCGGCCGCCCCTCGGGGGATGCGGAGGCGCCCCCGGGGCGCTCCCCGGTCACGCGAACCAGCCCTGCGGGCGGGGAGCGAGATTGCGCCAGACGTGCTTCGCTTCCTGGTACTCCGCGAGACCGGAGGGACCCAGCTCGCGCCCGAAACCGGACTGTTTCATCCCGCCCCACTCGGCCTGCGGCACATAGGGGTGGAAGTCGTTGATCCACACGGTTCCGGCCCGCAGCCGGGACGCCACCCGCCGGGCCCGTCCCTCGTCCGTCGTCCACACCGCCCCGGCCAGACCGTAGACCGTGTCGTTGGCGAGCGCCACGGCCTCCTCCTCGCTGTGGAAGCGCTCCACCGTGAGCACCGGGCCAAACGATTCCTCACGGACCACCGACATCTGTGCGGTGCACTCGTCCAGCACGGTCGGCAGATAGAAGAAACCGTTCTTCAGTGCCGGGTCCTCCGGCCTCCGGCCACCGCAGCGCAGCACCGCGCCCTCGGCCAGCCCCGCCGCCACATACGCCTCGACCTTCTCCCGGTGCGCGGCGGAGATCAGCGGCCCGGTGCGGGCGGCCGGGTCGAAGGGACCGCCCAGCCGGATGCGCTCCGCCCCCGCGACGACCGCGTCCGTGAACCGCTCGTGCAGTTCGTCCTGGACCAGCAGCCGTGCTCCCGCCGAGCAGACCTGCCCCGAGTGGAGGAAGACCGCGGTGAGCGCGTAGTCCACGGCGGTCTCGAAGTCGGCGTCCGCGAAGACGATATTGGGATTCTTGCCGCCCAGCTCCAGTGCGACCTTCTTCACCGTGGGCGCGGCGGCGGCCATCACCCGCCGTCCGGTCACCAGTCCGCCGGTGAAGGAGACCAGATCGACCCCCGGGTCCTCGCTGAGCGGCGCCCCGGTCCGGGGCCCCGCCCCCAGCACCAGATTGGCCACCCCGTCGGGCAGCCCCGCCTCGGCCAGCAGCCGCATCAGCAGCATCGCGGTGTGCGGGGTCAGTTCACTGGGCTTGAGGACGAAGGTGTTGCCCGCGCCGAGCGCCGGGGCCACCTTCCACGCTGTCTGGAGCAGGGGATAGTTCCAGGGGGTGATCAGGGCGCAGACCCCGACCGGCTCGTACACCACCTGGCTGTCGGCGTCCGCGCCGCCGGTGTCGACGACCCGCCCGCCCCCGCCCGCCGCGGTCAGCGCGCCGAAGTAGCGGAAGCAGGCCGCGATGTCGTCCATGTCGTACTCGCTCTCCACCAGCCGCTTCCCCGTGTCCAGGGACTCGGCCCGGGCGAGCGCCGCCTTGTCGCGCTCCAGGAGGCTCGCGACCCGCAGCAGCAGGGCGCCGCGCTCGGCTGCCGGGGTGCGGGGCCAGGGGCCGTGGTCGAAGGCCTCCCGGGCGGCGGCGACGGCCGCCGCCGCGTCCGCGGGGCCGGCCTCGTCCACGGCCGCCACGAGAGTGCCGTCCGCCGGGCAGCGGATCTCCCGCACTCCTCCGTCGCGGGAGGTGGTCCACTCGCCATTGATGAACAGTTCGGGCATGTAGGTGCGCTCCTGGTGTCGGACGGCCGGCCACGGCGGCGTCTACCCGGGCTACTCACGGGTAATCACATGATGTCGATCTTTCTCTGCTGGTGGTCGCCGAGGCCGTCACCCCCGTTGCCAGCTGTCGAGTTCGCGGACCCGGGCGAGTGCGGACGGCCGCTGGGACGAGGGGAGCACGGAGGCCAGGGCGCGCCACACCGGGAGGTCGTCCTCGCCCCAGGGGCTGTGCGCCCAGTCCATCAGCAGCCCGGGATCGGCCCGCGACAGCAGGGCGGCGCGCACCTGGTCCGCGAGTCTGCGGCGCAGCCGGACCACCGCGGGCGCCCGGGAGGCGGGCAGCAGCGGGCCGGCGTACGCGCCGATCGCGCCGGTCAGCGCCCCCGAGGCCAGCCGCCGGGCGACCGCGGTGAAGTCCGTGTCCACCCGGGCGGCGAGCCGATAGGGCCGGGAGCAGAGCAGCCCCGGCCCCAGCAGACCGCGCAGCCGGTGCAGTTCGGCCCGCAGGGTGACCGGGGTGACCGACTCGTCCTCGTACAGCTCGATCAGCAGTTCGTCACCGCCGATGCCCTCCGGGCGGTTGGCCAGCACGACCAGGATCTCGCTGTGCCGGCGGCTCAGCCGGGTCCTGCGCCCGCCCGCCGTCAGCAGTGCCTCGTCCCGGCCGAGCGCGGAGAGCTGCACCTGGTCGGGGCGGGGGGCCGGGGTGAGCAGCGCGAGCTGGGACTCGGCGGCGCGGGCGACGGCTCCCACGAAGGCGAGGCTGTGCGGATGGGCGAGCCGGTCGCCGCCCGTGATGTCCACGGCGCCCAGTACCCGTCCGCTGGCCGGGTCGCGGACCGGGGCGGCGGCGCAGGTCCAGGAGTGCACCGGGCGGCGGAAGTGCTCGGCGGCGAAGACCTGGACGGGTCTGCCGACCGTGAGCGCCGTCCCGGGCGCGTTGGTCCCGGCGACCGACTCGGCCCAGCGGGCCCCCGGGACGAAGTTCATCCGTCCCGCCGCCCGGCGCGCCCCGGGCGGCCCCTCGACCCACAGCAGCCGTCCCTGCGCGTCGCAGACCGCCACCAGATGGTCGCCGTCCCGTGCGTAGCTGCCCGTCAGTTCCCGTACCAGCGGCATCACCGGGGCCAGCGGATGGCTCTCGCGGTGGGCGAGGACGGCGTCGTCGTCCATGTCGATGCCGGGTGTGCCGTCGGGATTCACCCGGGCCCGGGCGGAGCGCCGCCAGGAGTCGGCCACGACGGAGCGCACGGGAGGTCCGGACCGGCCCTCGGCGAGGTAAGCGTCGTACGCCCGGCGCAGCACGGCGAGCCGTTCGACCGGGTCCGCGCCCGGTTCCAGGGCCACCCACGGGTCGTTCACATCGGCCTCCCCGCCCTCCAGCGCGACCGAGGCGGCCGGGGTGCGGCAACGGGCGGTACGGCGGACGGGGCGCTGGGCGTGACATGGGGTACGGGCGCCGCCTCCGTCCCGGCGGAGCGGCTCCGCCGGGACGGAGGCGCGCCCGGGTCAGGCGAAGTTGACGAGACGGATGTAGCGCGTCCAGTCCCAGAGGGGGCCGGGGTCGGTGTGCGTGGCGCCGGGGACCTCGTGGTGACCGATGATGTGGGCTCGGTCCTTGGGGATGCCGTACCGCTCGCAGACCGAGGCGGTGAGGGCCGCCGACCGCTCGTAGAGCGCATGGGTGAAGTAGGCGGGCCGGTCCACCCAGCCCTCGTGCTCGATGCCGACGCTGCGGGTGTTGTGGTCCCAGTTGCCCGCGTGCCATCCGATGTCGCGCTCCCGCACACACTGCGCCACATAGCCGTCGGACGAGCGGACCACATAGTGGGCGGAGACCTTCCTCGCCGGGTTCTGGAAGATCTTCACGGTGTCGGTGAAGGTCTCCTGGGTGACATGGATGACGACGACATCGATCCGGTGGGACGAAGGGCGTCCGGCGGCGGTGTAGTTGGACGCCGACGCGGGCAGCCAGTGGGCGCCCGGGTAGTCGGTGCCCGCCCTGGGGGCGGGCGCCGGCCGGGCGTCGGTGGCCCGGGCGGCGGCAGACGGCAGCAGAAGGCCGGCGGCCGCCGCGGCGGCGGCTCCGCCGATCACTTTTCTCCGGTCCATGGGGCCTCTCTTCCGATGGGGCTGTCGGTGACCCCGCCGGGTGGCGCCGGGGTCACCGAGAGGATCTCCTGTCGGCGGTCGTTCGCCGGGGATGTCCGGTGAGGCGGGTGCGCCGGTGTCGCCGACCCGGTGGCGCTGATGTCGCTGTTCCGGCGCGGGTGTCCTGGTGTGGCGTGATCCGGTGTCGCGAACGGAAGGGGCTGAAGTGACGGAAGGTGCGGAGGGGGCGCAGCGGAGGGAGTGGACCGAGTGGACGGAGACGGCTGACCGGCGGGGTCCCCTTCACGGTACGGCGTCAGGGCGCCATCGGCGGATTTTTCTGGCAACTCGGCGCAGAGCAAATAGAGCTGTGGTAGGGCGGGTGCCGAGGGCGGAGCCGCCCGGGGACCGGACCCGGGCGGCTCCGGTGGGGCGGGAGCGCGTGGCCCGTGATCAGTCCGTCAGCGACCGCGGCAGCCGCACCTGGACCACATGGGTGTCGACACCGCTGTCGATCAGCCGTCCGTCCGGGCCGAAGGCCCCGGGCCCGTCCGTCATCCCGAAGTCGTTGTCGTTGACGAGCGCGAGAGTGCGCTCGCCGGCCAGGGCGATCCCCTCGATCTTCCCGGGCACCCCGGGGACCGTACCGAAGTCGACGACCAGGGACTTCTTCAGCACCGGCACGCCCGCCGCCGAGGGGTCACCGGTCTGCTCATAGCTGGGCGAGGTCGCCGGGTCGTCCCAGCGGCTGCCCAGAATGCCCGCGCCGCGCGGCAGGGTGACCCGGTGGAGCCGGGACGACTTGTCCGTGCGCTCCTGCACCAGCAGGGTGCGGCGGTCCAGTGCGACGAGCGAGGAGATCTTCAGCTCCGATGTGTCGCTCTCGCCGGGGTCGACCACGTTCACCGGGTCGAACCGGTAGGCGTACTCCGCCGTCACGGCGCCCTCCGCCGGGGAGAAGCGCACCAGCCGCACATTGCGCGACGCCTCGCCCGCGGCCACGTCCGGCACCGACAGCGGACTCTGCACCGCCGCGACCAGATCGCCGCCGGGCAGCAGGGCCAGCCCCTCGAAGCCCCGGTTGAGCTTGCGCTGGAGCAGAATCGCCGGCAGCGCCTCGACCACCGGATAGCCGGCCCCTTCCAGCCTCAGCCCCTCGGGCACATAGCGGGCCAGCACCCGCCCGCGGGGGGAGACGTGCACCAGCGAGGGGCCGTACTCGTCGGCGAGCCAGAACGAGCCATCGGGCGCCCGCACCATCCCCTCGGTGTCCAGACCGCTCGGGTTGTACGGGAGCGGGGTCCGCGCGTCGTACGTGTACGGTGCCTCGTCGCGGGACGCCTGGTTGGGCAGGCCGGTGACCGGCGCGCCGGAGGAGGTGGTGAGGGGAATCGCCTTGAGCACCCGCACCCGCTCTCCGGACACCCGGATCTTCACCAGCGCCGGGTCGAACTCCGGCACCGGGAAGGTGCGGCGCTTCGTGCCGTCGACCCTGATCTGCCCATTGGGGCCGCGGTCGGTCACGGTCCAGAACTCGCCCTCGCGGCCGGCCGGGTGGAGATCGCTGCCGACGCCGAGACGGACGCCGCGGTCGTCGGAGACCGAGCCCGGCAGCAGCGCGTTGCTGAACTCGCCCAGGGGGATCTCGTCGAGGACGGCCGAACCCACCAGGCGCGGCCGCTCCTCGGGCTCGCTCCCCGGCGCGGGGGCGACACCGGTGGCCGTGCCGGTCACGGCGATCGCCGTCACCAGGGCGATCGGCAGGGCCGCGGTGAGACGGCGGCGCCGTACGGATGAGGGCTGGGTGCGGGGGGACATCGGGCCTCCTTGGTGGGGACAAGGTGGATGGTTCCGGCGGACCGGACGTGCCCGGGGGGAAGGGCTCGGCCGGTCGTCCCATCCGGACGCCGGATGGCGTCGGGATGAAGACTGCCCGACGACCCCGCGCCCCGGGGCGCGTTTCGCCGATTCCGTTGGTGCCCGTGCCACCCCACGGGGTACGGGGGGTGGGGGATGCGCCCTGATACGCCCGGGGCCCGTGGGGTGTCCCACGGGCCCCGGCTCCGCCTCGGCTCTCCGTCAGCCCGCTTCGCCCAGCGCCTCCGCGAGCGCTTCCGCCGGGTCGTGGGCGCCCGGGCCCGCCGGGCACCAGTGGCCCTGCTCCCGGCGGTAGGGCCACCAGCGGCCGTCGCCGCCCAGCCGCAACTGGGTCTCGGCGCCGATGACCGTCCAGCGGCCGGGCCCGGAGGCGCGCAGCCGGGGCCGGGCCGCGCCCTCCCAGGCCGAACCCAGCACGGCCGCCGCCCGGGCCAGCTCCTCCTGGCCGGGCGCCCACACCTCGTCCAGGACGGCGAGCCCCGCCGCGCCGCCCGCGCGCCAGGCCCGTACCGCGCGGTCCAGTCCGGCGCGTCCGCGCCCGGTGCTCTCGGCCAGCCGGCGGGCGATCACCGGCCCGGGCACCGAGGCCGCCAGCCGGACCGCGTCCTCGCCGGCCGTCAGCGCGGGCTCCGGGGGCTGGCGCCCATGGCCGGGCGCGAGCGCCTCCGCCAGCAGCCGATGGGCCCGGGCCGCGGCGTCGGAGGCCAGGAACTCCAGCGCGTCGGGGTCGATCCCGGGCGCGGGCTCGCTCCCGCTGTCCAGCGCGGGCGGCCGGCCCGGCTCGGCGGGTACCGCCGGGGGAGCGGGCAGCGGCGGCAGGATGTCCCGCGCGGCGAAGGCCTCGTCCGCCCGCACCCCGCGGTCCGCCGGTCCGCTCTCCGCCTCGGCGCTGGGGGAGGAGCCGGCCGCCCGCGCGACGCTGCGCAGCTGGAGTTCGTCGAGGAGCCGGCGCTCCCCGCGCCCCCGCAGCAGCAGGAGGACGAAGGGGTCCTGGTCCAGCAGCCGGGCCACCTCGTAGCAGAGGGCCGCGGTGTGCGGACAGAGATCCCAGGCCCCACAGCCGCACTCGGGCTCCAGATCGCCGATGCCCGGCAGGAGTTCGACCCCCGTCGTGGCCGCGTCCTCGACCAGGTGCGGCGGCATCTCGCGGTCCAGCAGCGCCGCGATGTGTTCCGCCCGGTCGACGGCCATGTCGAGGAACCGGTCCCAGGCGGTGTCGGTCAGCTCCGTGAGCAGCACATCGCAGCGGTGTCCGGTGCCGTCCCGGTCCCTGACGACCGCGGTGATCCGGCCGGGGCGCACCGAGACCGCCCCCACCGCGCCGGCCCGCGCACTGCGGCGGCCCCGGGTCAGCTGCTCGCCGTCGAGTGCCGTGTCCTGAAGGGCCTTGAGCCAGGCCTGGCCCCACCAGCTGGCGGCGAAGCCGCGCCCGCGCGCCGGCGGCTGCGCGGGGAAGGTCCGCACCTCGTCCCCCGCACCGCCGTGACCGGACCGGCCGCTCCCGTGGCCGGCGTCGTCCGATTCCTCGTGTTCCTCGTCTTCCCGGTGTTCCCCGTGTTCGTCGTGTTCGTCGTGTTCCTCGTGTTCGTCCAGGTCGTTGAAGTCGTTCATCGTGTTCCGCCGCCCCCTCGCAGCTCCACCAGATCCGCCAGTTCGGTGTCGGTCAACTCGGTCAGCGCGGCCTCGCCGGAACCGAGGACCGCGTCCGCCAGCCGGCTCTTGCGCGCCAGCATGTCCGCGATCCGGTCCTCGATGGTCCCCTCGGCGATGAGCCGGTGGACCTGCACCGGCTGGGTCTGCCCGATGCGGTACGCCCGGTCCGTGGCCTGGGCCTCGACCGCCGGGTTCCACCAGCGGTCGAAGTGGACGACATGCTCGGCCCGGGTCAGATTCAGCCCGGTGCCCGCCGCTTTCAGGGAGAGCAGGAAGACCGGTGCACCGCCGCTCTGGAAGCGGTTCACCATGGCCTCGCGCTCGGCCACCGGCGTACCGCCGTGCAGGAACTGTGTCCGCACGCCCCGGGCGGCGAGATGCCGCTCCAGCAGCCGCGCCATCCGGACGTACTGGGTGAAGACCAGCACGCTCGCGCCCTCGGCGAGGATCGTGTCCAGCAGTTCGTCCAGCAGTTCGACCTTGCCCGAACGGTCTCCCGTCCGGGGCTGTTCCTCCTTCAGATACTGGGCCGGGTGGTTGCAGATCTGCTTGAGCGCCGTGAGGAGCTTCATCACCAGCCCGCGCCGCTCCATGCCGTCCGCGCCGGAGATCGCGGCCAGCGTCTCCCGCACCACCGCTTCGTACAGTCCGGCCTGTTCGGCGGTGAGGGAGACGGCCCGGTCGGTCTCCGTCTTCGGCGGCAGCTCCGGGGCGATGCCCGGGTCGGACTTGCGCCGCCGCAGCAGGAACGGGCCGACCAGCGTGGCCAGCCGCCGGGCCGCCGCGGGATCGTCGCCTCCCTCCACCGCGCTCGCGTAGCGGGTGCGGAAGGTGCCGAGCCGTCCGAGCAGACCGGGTGTCGTCCAGTCGAGGATCGCCCACAGCTCGGACAGATTGTTCTCCACGGGGGTGCCGCTCAGGGCGATCCGTGCCTTCGCGCCGAGGGTGCGCAGTTGGCGGGCGGTCGCCGAGTACGGATTCTTGACGTGCTGTGCCTCATCGGCGACGACCATGCCCCACGCCACACCGGCGAGTCTCCCGGCGTCGAGCCGCATCGTGCCGTACGTCGTCAGAACGAACTCCCCGTCCGCCGGGTTCCCGAGTTCGCGGGAGGGGCCGTGGAACCTGCGGACCGGTGTGCCGGGCGCGAACCGCTCGATCTCCCGCTGCCAGTTGCCCATCAGGGAGGTCGGGCAGACCACCAGGGTGGGCCCGGCGGCCGACGCGTCGGTCTGCCGGTGGAGATGGAGAGCGATGAGGGTGATGGTCTTGCCGAGGCCCATGTCGTCGGCGAGACAGCCGCCGAGCCCCAGGGACGTCATCCGGTGCAGCCAGTTGAGGCCGCGGAGCTGGTAGTCGCGCAGGGTCGCGTCGAGTGCGGCGGGCTGGCCGATCTCCTGAACCCCGCCCTCCGGGTCGGCGAGCCGGTCGCGCAGCCGCGCCACCCAGCCGGACGCCTCGACCTCCACCTGACGGCCGTCGACCTCGGCCGTGCCGGTCAGCACGGCGCTCAGCGCGTCGATCGGCGTCAGCTTCCGGTCCTGGCTCCCCTGGGCGCGCCGGACCTCCCGGGGGTCGACGATCACCCACTGGTCGCGCAGCCGCACCAGCGGCCGGCCGGTCTCGGCGAGCCGGTCGAGCTCCTCGCGGGTCAACGGGCGGTCGCCCAGGGTGAACCGCCAATCGAAGGCGAGCAGGGCGTCGGCCGACAGCACGGAGGGCAGCCCCGACCCGGTCGCCGTCCCGTGGTCGTCGGGCGGGCCGATCACGGCGCGGGCGGTGAGCCGGTGGGCCAGCTCCCGGGGCCAGTGGATCTGGACGCCGCACGCCGCGAGCGCCCCGGCCGCCTCCCCGAGCAGCTCGGTGACCTCCTCGTCCGCGAGGTCCAGGGAGTCGGGGACGGCGGCGTGCAGCAGCGGGCCGAGCGGGGGCCAGGCCCGGGCGGCCCGGCGGAGGGCCAGCAGCGCGTCCATCCGGGCACGCGGCCCGAACGCGCTTCCCGGGCGGTCCCCGCCGGCCCACACATCGGCGGTGTCCGCGACCACGGCCGGATCGCTGACGCTGTGCATCTGGAGCACGGCGCGGAAGGCCGGCCGGGCACGCTCGTCCCCGCCGTCACCGGGATCGGTGCCGAGGTCGCCGGTGAGGTCGATCCGCAGGGACAGGCGTACGCCCGCGTCATGGCCGGCGGCGATCTCCGCCGCCCACGCCCGGTGCCCGGGCAGTCGCCGCGGTGCCTGCGCGGTGAACGCCGCGTCCCCTGCGGCCGCGGGCGCCGCGGGGGTACGGGGCAGCCCGTCCGCGACCGCGTCGAGAAACGACCGCAGCAGCCCTTCCGGTTCCGGCAGCAGCGGTACGCCGGACTCCGGGGCGTCCAGGGGTACGGCATGGGCGCTGGGGGGCATGGAGGCGGCGAGGACACGGACGCGCTCCAGGTCCTCGGCGGCCAGCGGGCCCATCCGCCAGGAGTCGTGGTCGGTGGGGGTGAGACCGGGGAGCAGCAGCCCGCGCGCGGCGAGGTGCAGGGCGAGCACGGCGGCCGACCCCCAGAAGACGGCGGAGGGGGAGGCGCCCTCGACGGTGCGTGCCCTGGTGAGGACGGGCAGCGCGGCGGAGACGGGCAGCAGCAGCGCGGGCACGGCGCGCGGGCGCGCGTCGTCCTGGACGACCGTCAGCCGGTCCGTGTCCAGGAGCGGGCCCGTGTCCGGGCCCGTGCCCCGGTCCGTGGCCGGGCCGCTGTCCGGGTCCGTCGCTCCGCCGGGGTGCCAGAAGGCGACCCGGCCGGTGCGGGCCGGGTCCCCGGGAAGGAACACCACGGAGTGGCGGGCGAGGAGAGCCGGGGAGGGCGGAGGGGGAGCGGAGGGGTCGGGGGAGGCAGGGGAGGGCGTTGCCGCGGGGGGCCGGTGCACAGCGATGACGCATTCCTCAAATTTGACTAGCGCACAAGTGGGAGTCGCCGAGGGTACTCGATCCGGCGCCGGAGCGCTTCTCACCGGAGCTGTGATCCGCCCCACTCTCCCCGGTGCGGGCCCGGGGTGTACCCAGCACCACCCCCGGGGGCGGGGGGCCACCACCCGTGCGCTCCGGGTGGTGGCGTCATGGCCGCGCGTGCCGCCGCTGCCTACGTTTGAGCAGGTCAGGACGAGCGAACGCCAGCACACGCCCAGGACCGGAGAATGCCATGCCCCACCCCACCGCCACCCTCCCGGACGCACCGTCCGGGCCGGCCGCACAGGGCTCCGCCGACGGCCCCTCCCCGGAGCCCTCCCGGCGCCCCGGTTCCGAGTTCGCGCCCCTGCTGCGGACCGTTCGGGAACAGGGGCTGCTGGGCCGCCGCACCGGCTGGTACGCCCGGGGCATCGTTCTCAATCTGCTCGCCCTCACCGCCGTGATCACGGGTACGGTCCTCGCCGGCGGGTCCTGGTGGGTGCTGACGCTCGCCCCTCTGCTGGCCCTGTTCTCCACCCGCACCGCCTTCTTCGCCCATGACGCGGGGCACGCGCAGATCACCACCGACCGCCGCCGGAGCAGGATCATTCAACTGGTCCACGCCAATCTGCTGCTGGGCATGAGCCAGGAGTGGTGGAACGACAAGCACAACCGGCATCACGCCAACCCCAACCACATCGAGAAGGACCCCGATGTCGCGGCCGACATCCTGGTCTTCACCCGAAAGCAGGCCGTGGGCCGCGCCGGATTCCGCCGCTGGCTCACCCGGCACCAGGCCTGGCTCTTCTTCCCGCTGACCACTCTTGAGGGCATCGCGCTCAAGGTGTACGGCTTCCAGTCGGTGTTCCGCCGGCCGGCGGAGGGGGACGCCCGCCTCCCGGCCCGGGGCCGCCTGCTGGAGGGCCTGCTGCTCGTCCTGCACGTCGCCGGTTACGCGGCCCTCCTGCTGGCGGCCATGCCGCTCGGCCGGGCCCTGGTCTTCGCCCTTCTCCACCAGATGCTCCTCGGGCTCCACCTGGGCATGGCCTTCGCGCCCAACCACAAGGGCATGGAGATGCCCGACGAGGAGAGCGGGAAGGGCTGGGGGCATCTGCGCCGACAGGTCCTCACCTCCCGCAATGTCCGTGGCGGCCCGGTCACCGACTGGCTGCTGGGCGGTCTGAACTACCAGATCGAGCACCATCTCTTCCCGAGCATGCCCCGCCCGCACCTCAGGCTGGCTCAGCCGCTGGTACGGGCCCACTGCCGCGCCCTGTCCCTGCCGTACAGCGAGACCGGGCTCATCGACTCCTACCGGCAGGCGCTGGGGCACATGCGCGAGGTCGGGGAGCCGCTGCGCGGCGGAGCACCCGTGTGACGGCCCCGCGGGCCCGGCCGGGCGCATAGTGGAACTGTGCGGTACGCCCGCACGTTCCCCCCGCAGGAACGGCGAGAGCCGCACGAGGAGGCGTCGAAATGTCGACACGTACAAAGATTGTCATCGGAGGGGTGGCCATCGGCCTGCTCCTGATGACGGTGATCCCGTTCTGGGCGGCGCTGCTGGTCGTCCTCGGGGTCCCCGCGGTGGCCTATCTGATGCTCGACCCCGGGCAGCGCCGCAGGCTGCGCAGGGTCTCCCGCAAGGAGCTGGGCCGCTGAGCCCGCTCCGGCCGGGCGCACGGCGGCGGTGGCGGGTGGCGTGAACGGGTGGGGTCCGGCTCCGGGCGGGGCGGCGGGCGGATTCAGCCGTCCGGCCGCCAGTCCTCCCTGGCCAGGGCGTATTCCACCTCTCCGTGTTCGGAGCCGGCGATGACTTCCGGCCAGTCGCCGAAGTAGGAGCGGACAAACCGCAGGCCCGCTTTCTCCATGACCCGGCGCGAACGGGTGTTGACCGCCATCGTGTTCGCGGTGACGCGCTGGACCCCCGGTCCGGTGAAACCCTTGTGGAGGAGAGCCCGCGCGCCCTCGGTGGCATAGCCGCGGCCCCACGCGGCTCTGTTCAGCCGGTATCCGAGTTCGGTCACCGCGGCGCTGTCGTCCCGGAGCGGCCGGAACTCGAACCAGCCCAGAAAATCCCCCGTGGCCCGCTCCTCGGCGGCCCAGAATCCCGGATTGCCGATGCAGGGATAGTGGCGGGTCAGCCGGGGGAGGGAGTCCTCCCGCACCGCCTCCGGAGTGGTCGGACGGCCGCCGTTGAGGAAGCGCATCACCTCCGGATCGCTGTCCAGCCCGACCAGGTGGCCCAGGTCCGCCGAGGTGACCGGGCGGAGGGCGAGACGCTCGGTGGTGAGGAACACATCCATGATCAAATCCTTGTCGAGGGCCCGCCCGTATGCCAGGGGATATTTCCCGGGGAAAGCGTCCGGGATCGCGACTCCCGCCGCAACGGGCCGAAAGGCCCTCTTGAATATGCCGCTCGAATGTACCTGTATCGTCGCTCCATTTGGTGTGCCGGTTGCACCTTGCCGTGCCGTCCCGGGTGCGAAAGGCTTACCGCAACACGGGGAACGTATGAGCGGGGAGGGATCAACCATGGCGTTGGACAAAGGACTTGACTGGCTGCTCGACGATCTGACCAAGCGGATCGAGCACATCAGGCACGCACTGGTGCTCTCCAACGACGGTCTGGTGACGGGGGCGAGTACCGCGCTGGCGCGCGAGGACGCCGAGCATCTCGCCGCGGTCTCCTCGGGGCTGCACTCGCTGGCGCGGGGCTCCGGACGGCACTTCCGCGCGGGCCGGGCCCGCCAGACCATGGTCGAGTTCGACGAGGCGCTGCTCTTCGTCACCGCCGCGGGGGAGGGCAGCTGTCTCTGCGTGCTGAGCGAGGCCGAGGCGGATGTCGGCCAGATCGCCTACGAGATGACGCTGATGGTCAACCGGGTCGGCGAGCATCTGGGGGTCGCGGCCAGGCAGCCCGGTATGGTGCGTCGCTGAGCTGCGAGAACTCCGGCCGGACCGGGCCTGGGCCCCTGTCGTCGCGAGGTTTTCCACAGGCCGGGCGGAGTGTCACCGAGCCGGGCTATCGTCGTCACCGAGAGTATTCATCGCTCACGGGGGAGACATCATGGCAATTGACGACGGACTGACTCCGGCCCGGGCCGCCCGGCTCCTGGAGCTGAAGTCCACCGAGCTGGATCTCGCGCTCCAGCTGGGACACATCGACACGGCACCCGGTTCCGCCGGGGGGCCGCCGCGTGTCCCCCGGCGGGAGGTCGACCGGCTCCGCGATGCCGGAGGTCTGCCGGACGAGCTGCGCGAGCGCCTGCGGACCGTGGGCACGAGGGAGGGAGCGGGGCTGCTCGCCATCAGCCCCGAGCGCTTCACCCGGCTGGCCCGCGCCGGTCATCTCACCCCGGTCACCTTCTCCGTCAACCGCTACCACGCCGTCGTCTGGCTCTACCTCGCCGAGGAGCTCAGGCGCTTCGCCCGGGACCATCCGGCTCTCCTCGGCAGGGCGCCGGCCGGACGGCGCGCGCTGCCGCGCCAGGGGGAGGACCGCCGCCCCCGGGGCTGGCGCGCCCGCAGGCTGGACCTGCTGGTGCGGGCCGCCGCCGGACCGTGGCAGCGGGCCGCCGCCCTCGCGGCCGTGCTCCCTCCCGCGTCGCTGGCCGGGCTGGTGCCGGATTCCGCCGAACGGGCCCATCTGCTCCTGCTGCGCCCCGCGTTCATCCCGGTGCGGGCCCGGTCGGCCGCGGCCCGGCAGGTGGCGGAGCGGCTCCTGGCGGCGGACCGGCCGGAGGAGATCCACCGGTACCGCATGGGCCTGGTGCGAGAGCTGGCGGAGGCCCGGCGGATGTGCCCGGCGCCGGGACCGGCGATGCCGGCGCCCCGGGACGACCCCCGCGCCGCGGGGGCGCCGGGTCCCGGAGTGGTGGAGCGCGCGCACACCGGGACCGCCCGGCCCGCGCGGGCTGTCGGGCCGGGTCCCGGAGCGGTGGGGAGCGGGGCGCCGCCGGGGAGCGCGGACCCGGGGCCGGCGGGCGTCCGCACCAGGACCGGACGGCGTGTCGCGGTCCGCCGCCCCGCCGGGCGGGGTCTGCTCGGGAGGCTGCGGCTGTGGAGGCCGCGCGGGGCACGGGCTGAGGCGTCGCGGGAAAGACCCTAGGTCGTCTCTTTCGGATCGTGCCGGGCTCGCGAGCCCCGGCACCGGACCCCGCTCACCGATCCGGCCCGATCCGAAAGAAACTCCCTAGGCGGCTTCGTGGGGCATGGACGGGACGGTGGCCCCGCCGCCGTCCTGGACCGCCTGCACCACGGCCTGGTGGAGAACCCGGCTCTCCTCCTCGGACGGGCAGGGCGTGGGGCTGCCCGACAGCGTGAACCAGTCGGACGCCCCGCTGTACTGGACCGCGACGCGCGCCTCACCGTCGGCCCAGGTCGTGTGCACGCTGAGATCCCCGGTGAGCACACCCACCTCATCGGTGAGAACCCCTCCGCGCCCGGTGTACACGCCGGTGGTCGTCCACGATGCCCAGCTCATCCTCCCAGGCTCGCACCGCCGGGCCGAATATGCGAGCGAAGTCCTCCGGACCCCCGGAACAGCCTCTCACCAGGGGTTCCCCGCGCCGCCGCATGAAGCTCCGCTGTGGGACCGCTTAAGAAATCCTCGATGGACGCCGGCGGCCCCACTGGGCAGATTGGTGCCGGTCCACTGATCACCGCTGTCATAGTCTGCGATGAATGGTGCGATTGTTCCGTTCGGTCATTCACTGAGTGATCACCTTCGATGTCATGCCTGGAGCGGCCCCGATGAAGGCACTTGTCAAGCAGCACGCCGAGCCCGGTCTGTGGCTCATGGATGTGCCGGAGCCGCAGACCGGTCCCGGCGATGTGCTGATCAAGGTGCTCCGCACCGGGATCTGCGGCACCGACCTCCACATCCGCTCCTGGGACGCCTGGGCCCGGCAGACGGTCGCCACCCCGCGGGTCCTCGGTCACGAGTTCGTCGGAGAGGTCGCGGCCGTCGGCGCCGATGTGCGGGACATCGCGGTCGGCGACACCGTGAGCGGCGAGGGGCACCTCGTCTGCGGCAAGTGCCGCAACTGTCTCGCCGGGCGCCGCCATCTGTGCCGGAGCACGATCGGTCTCGGCGTCGGGCGTGACGGCGCGTTCGCCGAGTACGTGGCCCTGCCAGCGTCCAATGTGTGGGTGCACCGCACCCGGGTGGACCTGGACATCGCCGCGATCTTCGACCCCTTCGGCAACGCGGTCCACACCGCGCTCACCTTTCCCCTGGTCGGTGAGGATGTGCTGATCACGGGCGCCGGACCGATCGGGATCATGGCCGCGGCGGTCGCCCGGCACGCCGGGGCGCGCAATGTGGTGATCACCGATGTCAGCGAGTCCCGTCTGGAACTGGCCCGCAAGGCCGGTGCCACCCTCGCGCTGAATGTCTCGGACCACGGCATCGACGAGGCGCAGCGGCGGCTGGGGCTCAAGGAGGGCTTCGACATCGGCCTGGAGATGTCCGGCCGGGCCGAGGCCATGCGGGACATGGTCGACAACATGACCCACGGCGGGCGGATCGCCGTGCTGGGCCTCCCCGCCCAGGAGTTCGCGATCGACTGGGCGAAGGTCGTCACCTCGATGATCACGATCAAGGGCATCTACGGGCGGGAGATGTACGAGACCTGGTACGCCATGACGGTGCTGCTGGAGGCCGGGCTCGATCTCACTCCGGTGATCACCGGCAGCTATGGATTCCGGGACTTCGACGCCGCCTTCGACGAGGCCGCCACCGCCCGCAGCGGCAAGATCATCCTCGACTGGACCCGTTGACCCGTTGACCCGTTGACCCGTTGACCCGCTGACCCGTTGACCCGCTGACCCCTGCCCCGGCCGACCCGGTCTGACGACCGGGCCGTCCAGCGACCGGCCGATCGGCCGGCCCACCGTCCACCGCCCGCCGTCACCCCCGAGGGAGCACTCACCATGTACGCGTCCGTCCGCGACGACCTCCGCACCACCCTGGACGAGATCCGCGCAGCCGGTCTCCACAAGCCCGAGCGCGTCATCACCACACCGCAGAGCGCCACGGTCTCCGTCGCCGCCGGCGGCGAGGTGCTGAACTTCTGCGCCAACAACTACCTCGGGCTCGCCGACCACCCCGAGGTCGTCGGCGCGGCCAAGGAGGCGCTGGACCGCTGGGGCTACGGCATGGCCTCCGTACGGTTCATCTGCGGCACCCAGGACGTGCACAAGGAGCTGGAGGCGCGGCTCTCGGCCTTCCTCGGCCAGGAGGACACCATCCTGTACTCCTCCTGCTTCGACGCCAACGGGGGAGTCTTCGAGACCCTCCTCGGCCCCGAGGACGCGGTCATCTCCGACGCGCTGAACCACGCCTCCATCATCGACGGCATCCGCCTCTCCAAGGCCCGCCGCCACCGGTACGCCAACCGCGATCTCGCCGACCTGGAGCAGCAGCTCAAGGAGACGCAGGACGCCCGGCGGCGGCTGATCGTCACCGACGGTGTCTTCTCCATGGACGGCTATGTCGCCCCGCTCGCCGACATCTGTGATCTCGCCGACCGCTACAACGCCCTGGTCATGGTCGACGACTCCCACGCCGTCGGCTTCGTCGGCCCCGGCGGTCGCGGCACCCCCGAGCTGGCGGGCGTCATGGACCGCGTGGACATCATCACCGGCACCCTCGGGAAGGCCCTCGGCGGCGCGTCGGGCGGGTACGTCGCCGCCCGCGCCGAGATCGTCGCCCTGCTGCGCCAGCGCTCCCGCCCCTACCTCTTCTCCAACTCCCTCGCCCCGGTGATCGCCGCCGCCTCCCTCAAGGTGCTCGATCTGCTGGAGTCGGCCGGGGAGCTGCGGGAGCGGCTGCGCGAGAACACCGCTCTGTTCCGCTCGCTGATGACCGAGGCCGGCTTCGACATCCTCCCCGGCGACCACCCCATCGCCCCCGTCATGATCGGCGACGCGGCCGAGGCGGGCCGGATGGCGGAACTGCTGCTGGAGCGCGGGGTCTATGTCATCGGCTTCTCCTACCCCGTGGTCCCGCTGGGCAAGGCCCGTATCCGGGTCCAGCTCTCCGCCGCGCACTCCCGCGAGGACGTGGAGCGGGCCGTCGCCGCGTTCACCGGGGCACGCGAGGAGCTGAGGGGCTGAGACCGGCGGAGGGCCGGCCGGACCCCGGCTGACAGAATGACCCGGTGATCGACCCCCGGCGGCTGCGCATCCTGCGGGCCGTGGCGGACCACCGTACGGTGACCGCCGCGGCCTCCGCGCTCTATCTCACCCCCTCGGCCGTCTCCCAGCAGCTCAGCGCGCTGGAACAGGAGACCGGCCACACTCTGCTCATCCGCAGCGGCAAGGGGGTCCGGCCGACCGCGGCGGGGGAGATCCTGCTCACCCACACCCATGCCGTGCTGGCTCAGCTGGAGCGGGCGGAGGCCGAGCTGGCCGCCTACGCGGGCGGGGCCGCCGGGGAGGTGACGGTGGCCGCCTTCGCCACCGGCATCGCCGAGGTCGTCGCCCCGGCCATGGGCGTTCTCGCCGCCGGCCATCCCGGCATCCGGATTCGGGTCCGGGACGCCGAGGGGGACGAGAGCCTGCCGCTCGTCCTCGACGGCGAAGCGGATCTCGCGGTCGCGGTCGAGTACCGGGGAGCCCCCGGCGACGACGGGCTGCGGCTCTCCCGCGTACCGCTGTACGCGGAGCCGTTCGACGCCGTTCTGCACCGGGACCACCCCCTGGCGGCGTCCGGGCGGGTCGCGCTCGCCGAGCTGGCCGGCAGCGACTGGATCGGCCCCTACCCGGGCAACCCGTGTCACGACATGGTGCTGCTCGCCTGTGAGCTGGCCGGTTTCCAGCCCCGTCTGGTGCACTCGTCCGACGACTTCCACGCTGTGGTGGCGCTCGCCGGCGCGGGCGCCGGAGTCGCGCTGGTGCCGCGCTCGGCCCTGCGCGGCACGGTGCCCCAGAACGTGGTCGTCCGACCCGTGTCCGGCCCGGCGGCGACCCGGCGGGTGTTCGCCGCCGTGCGCCGGGGCGCCGAGGACCACCCCCTGATCAGCCCGGTGCTCGAAGCGCTGGCCAAGGCGGCGGCCCGCATCCCGGCGGGCTGAAACGGACGCCTCAGCCCGCCGGGGGCACCAGGGCCTCCTTGAGCCCGGTCTCCAGCGGGGTGTTCGTGCCCCGCAGATAGGCCCTCTCGTAGGCACTGTCGCCGACGCCCGCGCGCGCGGCCCGCTCGCACTGCTCACGCACCGCGGCCAGCTCCGGAGTGCCGCGCTGCGGATGCCCGACGGTGCTCCAGAACGCCTGCCCCGTCCCGTACACCTGCCCCGCGCGCTCGCCGTCACCGGCCGCGGCGATGGCCGCCGCCAGCAGATCCAGTCCGAGCGCGATACCGAAGCTGTCCCCGATGCCCCGCTTGCCCTCCAGCATCGCCCGCGTGTGGCCGGCGGCGTCATGGGGTTCCCCCGCGAAGAGCGCGATCAGACTGAGCTGGTAGTCCAGATAGGCACGGGTCCAGGACTCGCCCCGCTCCACACAGCCCCGCCGCAGCGTCAGCGCCCGCTCCCGCGCCTCGGTGAGCCGGCCGAGACCGGTCAGCGCGAAGACCCGCACCAGATGGCAGCGGAGCCCGGCGCCTGAGTCGAAGGGAGCGGCCGACGCCGCCCCGAGCGCCTCGGCCGCGATCCGGTCCGCGTCCAGCGGCCGGCCCGTCAACAGCGCGATCAGCCCGCCGAGATATCCGGCCTCCAGCGTCCCCTCCGGAATGCCGTCCCGGCGCGCCGACCCCGCGCACGCCTCGCTGATCCGCCGGGCCGTCCCGTACTCACCCTGAAGAGTGACCGCGACCCCGAGTGCCCACAGCCCCCGGGTGCGGTCGGGGCCGCCGTGCGGATGGGCGGCCAGGGCCTGTTCCAGATAGTCCCGGGCCTCGTGCAGATGGCCGCAGCAGCTCCAGAAGAATCCCACCAGGCCCATCAGCCGCAGCGCCCGCCCGGGGGACGCGGTCAGTAAATGGTCCAGCGCGGTGCACAGATCGGTGTGGACCTCGCCGATCCTGCGGTACCAGTAGGCCTGTTCCGGCCCGAGCCACCGCTCGTCGGCCCGGTGCGCGAAGCGCAGGAAGTGATCGGCGTGCCGCTCGGCCACCGCGCTCTCCTCGTGCAGCGCGCGCAGCCACATCCGCCCGTACTCCCGGATGGTGTCGAGCATCCGGTAGCGGACGCCGCTGCCGCCCTCCACCTTGACGGCCCGGATCACCGACGCGGCCACCAGCCGGTCGAGCAGGGGGCCGATCGCCCCGGCGCCGAGCGGGCCGCCCGCGCACACCGCGCGCGCGGCCTCCTCCTCGAAGTCGCCGCGGAAGACGGTCAGCCGTGCCCACAGCAGCCGCTCCAGCGGTGCGCACAGCTCATGACTCCACCCGATCGTGGTAAGCATCGTCCGGTGCCGCTCGGGGTGGGCCGGGGCGCCGTCGGTGGCCCTGAGCACATCGAAGCGCGAGGTGAGCCGTTCGGCGATCTCGTCGAGTCCGGTGCGGCCGGCCTGCGCGGCGGCCAGTTCCAGGGCCAGCGGAATGCCCTCCAGCCGGCGGCAGATCCGCACGGCGGCCTCCCCGTCCCCTCCGCCTCCGCCTCCGTCGTCTTCATCGCCCCCATCATCCCCTTTGCCCCCATTAGTCCCGTCTGTTGGGGAACCTCCACCGCCCGGCCGTGAGCCCCGCCCGGCGCCGGACTTGGTTCCGGACGGTCCCGCTCCGGCCGCCGCCACCCGCTGCCGGAACAGCTCCAGCGCGTCCGGTTCGTCCACGGACAGCGGGGCGACCTCGATCAGCCGCTCGCCGGTCATGCCCAGCGGCTGCCTGCTGGTGACCAGTACACGGAGCCCCGGGACGACCGTCAGCAGATCGCCGACCAGCGCCCGGCAGGGGTCGAGGAGATGTTCGCACGAGTCCAGCACCAGCAGCAGCCGCTTGTCCATCAGCCACTCGCAGAGCGCGTCGACCGGCATCCGAGGGGTGTGGTCGTTGAGCGCGCAGGCGTCCGAGACCGTCGACGTCAGCAGCCGGTGGCCGTGGAGCGGGGCCAGATCCGCCCAGGCCACCCCGTCGGAGAACGCCCCGGCCGCCCGTCTCGCGGCGCGCAGGGCCAGACGCGACTTGCCCACGCCGCCGCTGCCGACGAGCGTGATCAGCCGGTCGTGCCCCAGCGCCCGGTCCAGCCGGGACAGCTCCCGGCTCCGTCCCACGAAACTGGTGGATTCCTCGGGGAGATTGCCCAACACGGAGTCAGTCTTGCCTATGGAAGCCTTGCCTGAGGCAACCTCATGAAGGGGTTGACGCCGCCTCCACGGCCCGTTTGAGATTGCGCAGCGTCCGGCGTATGTTGCCGCGCTGGAAGTCGGCGAAGGTCTGGCCGCCGGTGGCCGCCCGGTCGAAGGTGTTGGCGAGGCCGTCCGGCCAGCTCCGCCGGTCGTCCCGCCAGGTCTCCGTCACCCGCGTACCGCCGTCGACCGCGTCGAAGCGGTACTCCCAGGTGGCGATCCGGCCCCGCAGCAGCGGTCGGCGGAGGCCGATGGCGTGCACCCGGAAGGCGAAGCGCCGGCCCGGATCGGCCGCCGTCACCGTGCAGCGCGTGGTCCAGCGCAGCCCGCCGCGCTTGTTGTGGCCGTCGAACTCCATGCCGACATGGGCGCCCGCGCCGCTGTCGCGCACCGTGGCACCCAGATTCTCCGGGCTCCAGCGGCCCATCAGGGCCGGATCGCTGACCTGCTCGTAGATTGTGGACGGTGCGGCCTGGATGACGATGCAGTCCGAGACCGACAGGGTGCGTGGCATGGTGGAGGACTCCGGTTCGTGTGGGCGTGGCGGCTTCGTGGCGGGCGGAGGCTGGTGCGGGGCCCTTGCCCCGGGAGCGGGATTCAACTCCTCTCCGGCGGTGTCTTTCCGCCGCTCCGGCCGGAACGGGGGCCGAGGTGCCGGGAGCGGAGGCGGACCCCAAGGTTACCTACTGGTAGGAATCTGCGAGGCCGGGCGCGTGCGGCGACAGGGCGCGCCGGCCGCCGGCTTCCGCGCGTGGATGTCCGTGCGGCCGATGGCTCTGTTCGCCGCCGGGGCCGCCCTCCGCGCCGGGCTCCCGGCCGTGAGTGAGGTGATGCCGGTCGGCCGCGTCGGTCCCCGCCCGCCCCGCGGCCCCGTGGGATCGGGCCATTCCGGCCGGGCTCCTCCGTCCCAGAAAGCGGAATGTTCCCGTCCGTTCGACTACCGATAAAGAAAAGATAAGCGCAGAATGAAAGGGCGCGCCCCCGCGGCGCGCGGTTCGGCCGGACGATCGCGGACACGATCGGCAGAGAGCTGAAGGAGGCGATTCGTATGGCCGGCGTCTCGCACAGGGAAGACGTCTCGCACCGGGAGGATCTGGCGGGGCATCCCGACATCACGGAGATGCGGGATCGCTATGCCCGCGTGCTCGGAGGGCGCGATGTCGCCCTCGTGGACGGCCCGGTGTTCCTGGTCGGCCTCGCGTGCGCGGTCTCCCCGTGGATCGTCCACTTCTCGGGGAGCCAGCCCGCCCTCGCGACCCACAACCTGATCATGGGCGTCGCGATTGTCGTGCTGGCGCTCGGATTCACCGTGATGCCGCAGAGGATGTACGGCCTGAGCTGGGCCATGTGCGCGATGGGCGCGTGGCTCGTCGTCGCGCCGTGGATCGTGGGCAGCAGCCCGGACGCGGGTGTGATCTGGACCAATGTGATCCTCGGCGGCCTCACCTTCGTGCTGGGGGTGGTCTGTACGGCGGCGGCGATGAGAAGCGGCCGGGGCGCCGGATGAACCGGTCTACGAGTCGCTCAGCAGCCAACTCCGCGGCGAGCGCTGACGAGCGGTGTTGAGCAGGGCGTGGATGCGCTCCCCTGCCTGGTCGGCGTCCTTGACGGGCGAGGCGAAGGCGAGGCGCGCATCCTCGTGGCTGCGGATGTACTCCAGCCGCAGGGTGATGCCGTAGCGGTCGATGGCGAGCGGCAGCGCCCGCCGCACCCCGAGCGTCACCCTCGGCTTCACCAGCCGCAGCAGCAGTCCGACGACATCGCCGTGATCGTCGGTCAGATGGGTGAGCATCCCGGCCTCGCAGGTCGCCAGGGGGTCGGTCTCCGCGTCCATCAACTCGTCGAGCCCCACGGTGATCCGCTCGCCCCCGGCGTCCAGGACCGCGTGGGAGAACTCCATGCAGCGGCTGCCCTCGGGTGTCGCGTGCCCGGCGGGGGGCAGCAGCCAGCCCGCGAGCAGGACCCTGGCCCGGACGCGGTCGCGGACCGGGGTGGGCGCGACATCGGTGAACTCCAGCGAGGCGCGCACGGGTCCGCCCTCCGGCGCCGGTGGCGCGTCGCTCTCCCAGGCGCGGGACAGTGCCGGGTGCAGATGGATGTGCTCGGCGACCCCGGGCCCGTCCAGCCGCGACACCTCCGTGCGCCCCGCGTCGGTGACCACGGTCATCGAGTCGGCGGCGGTGAGGATCGAGCGGATGCGTTCCGCGCTCGACGGTCGCACGGGAGGGGCATTGAACAGTCGGCGCATCCGGGTCTCCACATCTCCGCACACCGGGACAACAGTGAGAGTTAGGTATGCCTAACCTAACCCGCACTCCCCGTCATCGCCAAGCCCGTGCGCGGGGGCGCACCGATACACACCGGGCGCGGCGCCTCCCCACGGGCCCCGCACCCGGGCGTGTCGGCAGGACGGCGGCCCGCCGGAAGCTCCGGCCCGGCGGCAGTTCCACGATCCCCTCCGTCGGCCGCCGCATCCCCGCGCCCGGGATGGCGGAGCCCGTGCGCACCGGAGTGCGCCGGCTCCTGTCCGGTCCGCGCGGCCAGTGCCGCCCGGAGCCGCTCGTACGGCAACTCAGCCCCGTCCTCGGCCCACTCGCCCGGCAGGGTGGTCGTCGTGCACGGCGAGGGCGTCCGCCGGCAGCTCCCGCGAGCCCGTGTCGGCTCCGGCGCACGCACCACAAAGGCGCCCGGGGTGCCCCGCGCCCGTACCCGGTCCACGGCGGCCACGGACAGGGCCGGCCGCGTGGCGGTCTCCCGCAGCACCCGGCCGGTGCCGGTGTCCGCCCGGCGGCAACCGAACAGGCGGACGGCACCCCTGGGGGGCACCCCGCTCAGGGGTCGAGCGCCCGCGCCGACACCGGCAGTCCGGGGGCCTGGTGGCCGCCGCTGGCCAGCATGCGCACCTCACCGCGCTCGCTGATCTCCGCCCGGACGATACCGGTGTCGTCCTCGTAGACGGGATGGCCGCCGGCGCCCGCCCGCTCGGTGCGCCGGACGACCACCACGTCGTCCTCCGCGCCCGACGCCTGGAAGACCAGCTCGTACCTCTCCGCGTACTCCATGGGATCTCCTGACACACGCACCGGCCGGGTGGGCCCGCGCCCACGCTCCCGTCCCCCGGCCGGTCGCCGGGGACGGGTACGGCCCGGCACCATCCTTCCCCAGCCCCGCCCCCGGCGCCTGGGGAGGAGGCGCCCGGCAGCGGCCGGCCTGGCCGGTATGCGCCTTGTCCGGGCGCCGGCGCCGGCGTCACGATGACAGGGCCGACCGGAGCCGCGCAGCCGAGGAGGGCCCCATGGACAGCCCAGAGCCGCCGCCGACGATCCGTGGTCTGCTCCCCGACCACCGCGACACACCACTCGACCGGGTGCCCGAGGAGGATCGCTGCGCCGTACTGGCGCGGGCGGGTTCGGCGCGCGAGACCCCCTCCGCCTTCCAGTCCTCGGGATCGGTCCGGCCCGCGCCGTAGGCCCCTGGAGCTCATGTGCCCACGGCCCCGCGACCCTTCCGGCAGTTCGTGGTCAAGGTGCACAGCCGGTGCGATCTCGCCTGTGACCACTGCTATGTCTACCGGCACGCGGACCAGAGCTGGCGGGGCCGCCCGGTGACGATGTCACCGCGCACCTTCGCCCTCGCCGCCGCGCGGATGGCCGAGCACGCGGCGGCGCACGGACTGCCCCGCCTCCACGTGGTCCTGCACGGCGGGGAACCCCTGCTGGCGGGCCGGGAGAGACTGCGCGGGTTCGCCCGGGAACTGCGCTCGGCGCTCCACGGCGTCTGCGACCTCGACCTGCGGATGCAGACCAACGGGCTGCGGCTGGACGACGCGTTCTGCGCGATGCTCGCCGAGGAGCGCATCGTCACCGGTGTCTCCCTGGACGGCGACCGGGACGCCAACGACCGGCACCGCGTCAGAGCCGACGGATCGGGCAGCCACGACCAGGTGGTCGCCGCCGTGCGGCGGCTGGGGGCGCCCGCGCACCGGCGCGCCTTCGGCGGGCTGCTGTGCACCGTCGACGTGGCCAACGACCCGGTCGCTGTCTACCGTTCGCTCTCCGGTCTCGACCCGCCCGGGATCGACTTCCTGCTGCCGCACGCCACCTGGGACCGGCCGCCGCCCCGCCCGCACGGCCCCACCGACTACGCGGACTGGCTGATCGCCGTCCACCGGCGGTGGACCGCGGACGGACGGCCGGTCCGCATCCGGCTGTTCGAATCGATCACCCGGCTCACCCACGGCGGTACGAGCCTGACCGAGGCCCTGGGACTGGGCAGCTCGGACCTCCTCGTCGTGGAGACCGATGGCGCGATCGAACAGGCCGACTGGCTGAAGACCGTCGCCGAGGGAGCCCCCGCGACCGGTTTCCACGTGGCCCGTGACACCTTCGACCGGGCGGCCGGTCACCCCGGCATCCTGGCCCAGCGACAGGGCCTCGACGGCCTCTCGGCGCAGTGCCGGGCCTGTCCCGCCGTCGACGTCTGCGGCGGCGGCCTGTACGCCCACCGCTTCCGCACCCCCGCCCCCGGCCGGCCGGGCGGCTTCGACCACCCCTCGGTCTACTGTGCCGACCTGCTGAAACTCATCCGTCACGTCGAACGGTCCGACGCCCGCACCCCCGTGCACGGACTGAGCCCCGCCCACTTCGACGCCCTCGCCGCCGGGGCCGGCGGAGCGGACGCCGTCGCCGCGCTGGCCCGGGCCCAGCACGGGGTGCGCCGGGTCCTGCTCGCCGCCGCGCACCGCGCCGCCGCCCCGGGGACGGCCGGACCGGAGACCCCGACCGGGAGGACCACCGAGGCGGAGGCGGCGGGCTGGCGGGCGGTGCTCGGACTCTCCCCGGCCGCCCTGGACATCGCGCTCACCGACCCCGGAGTGCGTCCCTGGGCCCTCGGCGTCTGCGAGAGCGGCGCCGCGGACCCCGGGCGCCCGGCGGAGATCGCCCTGTCCGCCGCCGCGCGCACCGGAGCCCCGCTGCGCCTGACCGTCCCGCTGCGCGGGGGCAGCGTCCACCTCCCGGGCCTGGGCCGGCTGGTCACCGGCGCCGCGGCCGGTTCCCTGGCCATCGCGACCGAGCACGGCCGGATCACCGTCGACGGCACCCCGCTGGCCGCCCTCCCCGCCCCGTTCCGCTGGCAGCCGCTCCGGTATCTGGCGGCCGAGGGGATACGGGTGGCGCTGGAGGACACCGCTCCGTATCCGGTGCCCGTGCCCCGGCTCACCCGCGCGCGGCACCGCGCCTGGCAGAGCGCCTTCCGCGCCGCCTGGCGCGTGCTGCGCGAGAGCCACCCCCGGCAGGCCGGGGAACTCGCCGCCGGGCTGCGCTGCCTGGTCCCGCTGCCGGGGCCGCCGGGACCCGCCGCCGTCCGGATGTCCCGGCACACCTTCGGGGCGCCGGCCCTGGCACTGCCACCCACCTCCGAGGCGTTCGCCCTGCTGCTGATCCAGCAGCTCCAGCGGATGAAGCTCGCCGCGCTGGCGGATCTGTACGACCTGCTCGCGCCCGGCGCCGGCCGGTGCCGGGTCGCCTGGCGGAGCCGGCCCCAGCCGCTGGAGACCGTACTGGAGGAGGCGTACGTCCATCTGGCCCTGGCCGGCGCCCACCGCGCCCTCGCCCGCACCGGCGGCGCCCGGTCGGGTCCGGCCGGTTTCAGCGGCCCGGCGGCGGCCCGGCGGGCGGCGTACTGGCACGGCGCGGTGCTCGGCGCGCTGGACACCCTGGACCGGTCCGGCGCCGCCACCGCGGTGGGCGAGCGGCTGCTGCGGGGCATGCGCCGGGGCGTCCCGGCGGCCGGAGGGGCCGGGTGAGCCGGGCGGAAGGCGGGGCGGGCCGCCGCCCGGCCACCGGGCCCACGGGGGCGCGCGCCGGAGCACACCGGCCCCGCGCAGCGGGAACCGGCCCGCACGGCAACTCGCGGGCTCCAACCACTAGTACCCGTCGCGCCTTTCGCGCTCCAATGGACTCCTCAGCGCCGGCCCGGCGACCGTGTGTCACCGGACCGGCGAGTGGTGATCGCGGGGGAGGCGATGCCATGACCCATCCTTTTGCCTCTTCGCAGGCGCTGGCCGTGAGCCGGGACCCGTACTTCTTCCTCAGCTACGCCCGCATCCCCTCCAGGGAGGAGGAGCGCAGCCGGGACCACCCCGACCAGGACCTGGTCGATTTCCACCGGGAGTTATGCCGTCACATCATGCAGCTCACCGACCACGACGGCACCGAGCCGCCGGGTTTCCTGGACCGGCGCATGGGCATCGGCGCCGACTGGGAGCGCCATCTCAAGGAGGCCCTGGCGACCTGTCAGGTCTTCGTCCCCGTCTACACCAAGCGGTACTTCTCCCGGGAGTGGTGCGGCAAGGAGTGGGACGCCTTCGCCCGGCGGCAGGCCCGTCAGCATCTGACCCGGCCGTACACGGTCAACGCGATCGTCCCCGTGCTCTGGCTGAGCCCCGCGCATCTCGACATGCCGCCGGTCGCCCAGGCCGTCCAGTACATCCACCCCGACCTCGGGGCCTCGTATCTCAAGATGGGCCTGTACGGGCTGCGGGAGGCGGGCTACGCCATCCAGTACCGCAGAGCGGTGTGGGGCATCGCCCAGACGATCGTCAAGGTCGCCCAGCAGGCCCGTCTCGAAGCCTGCGACACCGCGCTGTTCGAAGACCTCCGCAATGTCTTCGAGGAGGGACCCTGAGATGCCGCTCTTCTTCCTGAGCTACGCCCGCATCCCCGGTGACCGGCGCAGCGGGCCCGACCCCGACCGGCTGGTCTTCGACTTCTACATGAAGCTGCGCAACCGGGTCGCCGCCCGGGCCCGGGTCGCCGGGGTCTCGGCCGGCTTCGTCGAACTGCCCGGCACCACGGGGGAGGAGGTGACCGAGGCGCTCGCCGGCTGCCGGGTGTTCGTCCCGCTCTACTCCAAGCGGTACTTCACCGACTCCCAGTGCGGCCGGCAGTGGACCGCGGTCACCCGCAGGGCGGCCCCGGCGCCCGGTCCCCGGATCGTGCCCGTGCTGTGGACGCCCTATCCGGCGGCCTCGGTGCCGGAGGCCGTGCAGGAGACCCCCGCCCTGCCGGAGACCGCCGGCGACGCGGAGGACGGCTACGCGGCCATGGGGCTGCACCAACTGCTCGACCTGGAGGAGAACCAGGCCCTCCAGGTGATCGAGTGGCTGGCCGGGCGGATCGTGGACTCCGTCCCCGAGTCCTGGGCGCCGGGCGAGCTGGCCCCCTCGGACCTCGCCCGGCTGCCGGACGCCTTCGCCACGCTGCCGCCCAGCCCGCCGCTGCGGATCACCGTGCTCGCCCCGTCCGAGGAGCGGCTGCCGATCGGACGCGAGCCCGCCCGCTACGGCCCGCGCCCCCTCGACTGGAGTCCGTACGGCCCGGTGGCGGGCGGTCCGGTGGCCGAGCAGGTCACCGAACTCGCCCGGAACCTCGGCTTCGACCCGGAGGTGGTCTCGTTCGACAAGGCCCTGGACGAACTGGGCGGGAGCGGCACCCCGGCCGCGCCCTGGATTCTGATCGTCGACCCCTGGGCGCTCCAGGACGCCGGGGTGGCCCGTGACGCCCGGGCGTTCGACGCGGCGAGCCGGCCCTGGACCGCTGTCCTCACCGCACTCGCCGACGACGACCCCCAGACCAAGGAGCACGCCGAACGGCTCCGCGGACTGCTGGAATCCACTTTTCCCCGCTATCTGAGAGAGGGGAGAATCGGGCAGCAGTCGGCCGTTCGCGGTCTGGTCACGGCGGACGCATTCGCCCTGTGGTTCGGGGAGTTGGCCGAGTCCGCCTACATGAGATATCTGCGATACATTCAGCCGCAATCGCCCCCGCGGAGCACGGGCCGGGGGAGAGGGCCGGGGGCCGGCGAAGACGGACTCGGCACCGACGAAAGCGGCGCGGAGGCAAGGCCATGACCGGCGAGAACGCGGGCAGGATCATCACGTTCTATTCGTACAAGGGCGGTACGGGCCGCACCATGGCGCTCGCCAACACCGCCTGGATTCTGGCGTCGTCGGGCCGGCGCGTCCTCGTGGTCGACTGGGATCTCGACGCCCCCGGGCTCGACCGCTTCCTCCACCCCTTTCTGGACCGGGACCGGCTGGCCACCACGCCCGGCGTCCTCGACCTGGTGAGCCGCTTCAACCAGGGCCTGCTGGAGCAGTTGCGGCTGGAGGAGGTGCACGGCGGCCCGGCCTGGAGCGGCGACGGGCCGACCGTGGACGACGCCTGGGTCGCCGAGCGGGCCCGTTTCAACCACTGCGTGATTCCGGTGGTCTGGGAATTCCCGCGGAACGGACGGCTCGATTTCGTCCCGGCGGGCACGAAGAACAAGGGATATCTGAGCGCCTTCTCCCAGTTCGACTGGAAACCGTTCATGGAGGGCCGGAGCGCCACCCAATTCATCGAGGCGCTCAAACGGGAGTTCGTGCAGAATTATGATGATGTGCTGATCGACAGCCGTACCGGTCTCAGCGATATCTCGGACATCTGTACGGTCAATCTGCCGCATACGCTGGTCGCCTGTTTCACCCCCAGCAGCCAGAGCATCGACGGAGCCGCCGCGGTCGCCGAGCGGATCGAGGCGATGTACGGCAACCGCAGCATCCGCATCCTCCCCGTGCCCATGAGGGTCGAGGACACCAACGGCCAGGCCGACCGGCTCGACGCGGCCCGCGCCCAGATCCGGCTGCGGTTCGGCCGGCTCCTGGAGCGGCACAGCACCATCGCCCCGCACGACTACTGGGGCCGGGTCGAGATCCCGTACCGCCCCGCGTACTCCTACGAGGAACTGCTCGCGCCCTTCCGCGACACCCCCGGGAACCACTCCTCCCTGCTCGCCGCCTACGAACGGCTCACCGCCGTCGTCTCCGACGGCGCCGTCACCGCCATGCCGCACATGGAGGAGCACACCCGGCAGCGCTATCTCGACCTCTTCACCCGGCGCCGGCCGCTCGACGTCTCCGACGTCTACATCAGCCATGTCCCGCAGGACCGCACCTGGGCCGAGTGGATTCGCTCCGTGCTGGAGGCCGCCGACTTCCGGGTCCATCTCGCCCAGGAGGCCACCGGCGAGGGCGGCCGGCTGAAGACCGAGACCGAGCGCGGTGTCGAGGCCACCTCGCACACCCTCGCCGTGCTCTCCGCCGCCTATCTGCGCTCCTCCCGCTTCCGCACCACCTGGGAGACCGTCTTCTCCCCCGACCGGCTGGGCAACCGCCGCAATCTGGTGCCCGTGCGCGTCGAGGAGATCGCCCTGAGCGCCCCCTTCACCGAGCAACTGGTCGACCTCACCCGCTGCCCCACCGAGGACTCCGCCCGGGAGGCCCTGCTGCGCGTCTTCGAGGTGACCCCGGAGCCGCGCGCCCGCACCCACTACACCGGCGCCGACCGCAGCGCCCCCCGCTACCCCGGGGCCGAGCCGCCCGTCTGGTCGGTCCCGCTGCGCACCACCTCCTTCACCGGGCGCACCGAACTGCTCGACGCCATCCGGGAGGGCCTGCGCAACGGGAACCAGACGATCCTGCTGCGCGGGATGGGCGGCGTGGGCAAGACCCTGCTGGCGCAGGAGTTCGCCCACCGCTTCAAGGGGGACTACGACGTCGTCTGGCACATCCAGGCCGAACAGCTCAACCTCGCGGTGGAGCAGTACGCCGCGATGGCCCCCGAACTGGGACTGCCCGAGCGCAAGAACCCCACCGACGCGGCCCGTGCGGTCCGCGACGCCCTCGACCGGGGCGAGCCGTACCACCGCTGGCTGCTGATCCTGGACAACGCCGACGAGGCCGACCGGCTCACCGACTTCCTCGCCCGGGGGCGCTCCGGCCACATCATCGTCACCAGCCAGCGGTCCGAGGGCTGGGGCCGCCACGCCGAGACGATCGAGGTCGGGGTCTTCACCCGCTCCGAGAGCGTCAGCCATCTGCGCCGCCGGCTGCCCGACATCGGACCCGACGAGGCCGACCAGCTCGCCGCCGAACTCGGCGATCTGCCCATCGCCGTCGAACAGGCCGCCGCCGGGATCAAACAGACCGGTCTCAACGCCCGCGAGTACATCCGCCTCCTCCAGAAGCCCACCGCGGGCAGCGGCGCGCCCCACGACGGCGACGAGGTCGCCGATCTCACCAAGGCCACCGGCGGCACCTGGGACTTCGCGATCGGCCGGCTCAGGGAGAACTACCCGCCCGCCGTACGGCTGCTCCAGCTCTGCTCCTACTTCGGCCCCGAGCCCATCTCCATGGATCTGCTCCAGGGTGTGGAGATCGCCCGCTCCCTCGGCGGCGGACGGACCGTCTCCCGCGCCTACCAGGAGCTGAGCCGCTTCGCCCTGCTCCGCGTCGACCGCAAGGCCCGCTGCGTCCAGGTGCACCGGCTGATCCAGCGCTCCATGCGCAACCGGATGAGCCCCCAGGAGCAGGAGAGCGCCCGCCACATGGTCTACCGGGCGCTGATCGCCGCCCGGCCCGGCAAGGACGACCCCGAGGACCCGAGCACCTGGGACCAGTACCGCATCATCTGGCCGCACCTGGGCACCCCCTGGTCGATGGTCACCGCCGACGACGGCGTCCGCGAGCTGCTCGTGGACCGGGTGCGCCAGCTGCGCCGCCGGGGCGAGCTGACCCAGGCCCTGGAGCTGAGCGAGCGCTGTGTCTCCGGCTGGAGCGCCGCCGGCGACCCCGACGAGCGGTGGACGCTTCACATGCGCTTCCAGATCGGCAACATCCTGCGCGCCCAGGGCCGGTACGAGGAGTCGCTCGCCCTGAACTCGGCGGTGCTGGAGCGCCAGCTCGACGTCCTCGGCGACAAGGACGACCAGCATGTCCTGATGACCACCAGCAGCATCGCCGCCGATCTGCGCGGCCTCGGCCGCTTCGCCGAGGCACTCCAGTACGACCGGGAGACCCATCGCCGCTACAGCGAGGTCTACGGCGAGGACCATCCGCGCACCCTGAACGTCGCCAACAACCTCGCCGTGTCCCTGCGCGCGTCAGGCGACTACTACGGGGCCCGTGACCTGGACCGCCGCACCCTGGAGACCAGGGAGGAGATCCTCCTCCCCGACCATCCGCTGACCATCGAGTCCGCCGTCAACCTCGGCCGCGACCTGCGCGACTGCGGCGACTACGCGGCCTCCGTCAATCTGCTCAAGCGCGCCCACGAGCGCTGTCTGCGCAATGTCGAACTGACCGAGGGCGCGCCGACCGTGCTCAACACCGTCAAGGGCCTGGCCGGATCGCTGCGCGGCGCCGGACGGCCGGGGGAGGCGGAGCAGTTCACCCGGCATGTGCTCAAGCACATGCCCGACAGCGACGCCGGAGACTCCCCGGAGCGGCTGCTGATCGAGATGAACCTCGCCGCCGATCTGATGGCCCTGGAGAAGGACGACGAGGGTCTCGAACTGCTGCGCGGGGTGCTCGGCGGACTCGGCCGCAGCCTCGGGGCCCGGCACCCCTCCACCATCGCCTGCGCGGTCAACTACGCCGTCCATCTGCTGCGCGCCGGCGACCAGGCCGAGGGGGAGGCCCTCCTCGAACGGTCCGTGACCGCGTACACCGAACTGCTCGGCGAGAGCCATCCGCACGTACTGGCCTGCCGGGTCAACCTCGGCAGCGCCCAGGCGCTGGGGGGCCGGCCCGACGCGGCGCGGCGCACCTACGAGTCGGCCTTCGACCAGTTGCGCGAGGTGCTGCGCTCCAACCATCCGTCGACGCTGGTGTGCGCGGGCAACCTCGCGATCGTGCTGCGCGATCTCGGCGACCACGGGGCCGCCGAGACCATGCGGGACGGGGTCCTGGCCGAGATGGTCAAACGGCTCGGCACCGAGCACCCGAGGACGGCGGCGCTCCAGGAGTGGCGGTGGAGCGCGCTGGAACTCGAACCGCACCCCATCTGAGACCCCCTCGGCCGGTGGACCGGAGGGGGGTCAGACCGTGTGCGTACGGGCGTTGTCGCGGACCCAGGCCAGGATCGGCGGCAGCGCCGGAAGGGCGGCGAAGTGGGCGGCGGAGGGCTGGAGCACCGCGCTGGCTCCCGGGATGCGGCCCGCGAGCCAGTGGAAGTGGCTCACGGGCGCGAACACATCGTGCTCCCCGTGCCAGAGCAGCACGGGCACCCCGTCGATGCTCTGCGGCCGGAACCCCCAGGGAGTGCGGAAGGAGACCAGATCGTCGACCCAGCCCATGGGCTGCGGCGGCCCGTCCGGTCCGCCCGGTGACGGCTCGGCGCTCCCGCCGACCGCGGAGAGGTAGTTGAGGAGCAGCAGATCGCGGATTCCGGCGTCCTCCACCACCCTGCGGTCCACCACGGGCATCTCGGTGGTGAGCGAGTTCAGCAGCGAGGAGGGGTTCCTGCGGATGGCGTCGGCGCTGCGCGCGAGGAGCGCGCCGACGCGCGAGAGATCGGGGGACTCGGCCATCAGGGTGTACGTCATCACATTGGACTCGGCCATGCCGGCCAGCCAGTCCAGCCCCTCGGCGTCCGGGGGAGCGATGGTGACCACGGCGGCGGCGCTCGCCACCCGCTCGGGGGCGAGCGCCGCGCAGGCCAGCGCGTGCGGACCGCCGCCGGAGCGCCCCACCACCGAGTACCGCCGCAGCCCCAGCGCGTCCGCGATGGCGGTGACATCACGGGCCGCGTCGGCGACATTCCGGCCGGCGTGCCGGTCGGAGTCGCCGTACCCGGGGCGGTCGTAGGCGATGAGACGGATTCCGAGGTTGTGCAGATGGAAGGTGCGGGGCCGGGGCCCGAGCCGGCTGCCGGGCGTGCCGTGCAGCAGGAACACCGGGTAGCCCTGTGCGTCGCCCCACTCGTCGTAGGCGAGCTTTCCGTCGCGGTCGGGCGCCTGGACCAAACCCACCGTTGCCTCCCGTTGCCAGCGGCTCGGCCGGAACGGCATCTCACTCCAGGATGCTGGACCCGGTCGCCGCCCGCAGCACGCTAATCAGCCGAACTGGCCCGGCCCGCCGCTCGGCCGGCCGTTACGACGGTAGCCGACCGGCCACGGCGGCGTGCCGCCAACGCCGCCGAAGCCCCGGTTCGCGGGGTGACGGCCCCCCGCCCCGGGTTGACGCCGCGCGCCGAGCGCGGCGCGGGCCGTCCGCCGGGGCGGTTCACGGAGCGGTCCCCTCCAGCCGCCGCAACCGCTCGGCGTCCCCCGTGCGCGGGCAGGTCGCGCAGGCCTCGGCCGGGCGGATCGTGTAGAAGAGGCAGCAGCCCATCCGGGTGCGGGTGGGGTGGGACCGGCCGTCCCGGTCCACCAGCCCGCGGAAGGCGGCCCCGCCCGGGTAGGGGCTCACGGCGCCCGGCAGCAGCTCCCCGGCCTCCCGGACGGCCCGCTCCTCGTCGCCGAGCATCCGGCCCAGATACCAGATTCCCGAGACGAGATCGTCGGTGACCATGCCCCACAGCGCCCGGGGTCCGCGCCGCAGCCGGGGGCCGATCGCCGCCAGCACCGGCCGCACATGGTCGGCGACCGCCGCGCGCAGCTCCGCGCGGAGCGCCTCCTCGCCGGCGACGACCCGCACCCCCGGCAGCCCCGCCGCCGGATCGTCGGGCAGACAGGAGAAGGCGCCCGGCACGACCGCGTAGGACTCACTCGTACGGCTGATTCTGACCTGGTCCGGACGGAGCCGCGGAACCCGTCGCTCCAGATACCAGGGGCCGCTGATCAGCAGCGAGGCCGACCAGAGAAAGCCGTGCAGTGCCCGCGAGGCGACGACATCGGGCCGTGCGGTGTGGTCGTAGCGGCTCTGGATGCGGCCGGCCTCGGCGGCGAGGAAGCCGTCGAGCAGCTCGGGACGGCAGGCCAGCTCCGCGCCGTCGACCCAGCCCTGGGCGGCGGGCGTATGAGGCTCCGCCACCACCACGTCGAGGGCCGCGCACAGCCGGGCGAGCCGGTGGTAGGCGGAGGCGAGCAGCGTGGAGCAGCTGAGGGCAGCTCCGGCAGGTGCAGGCGCCGGGGCCAGAGTCACGGGTACTCCTCAAAGGGAAAGTGCGAGGGGGGAGAAGGTAAGGCTCACCTTAACCACATCTTCGGACCAGATCGTTAACTGGGGCGGTGGTGAGGTGAATTGGCTTTATTAGGCTCACCTAACCTAAGCTCCGGACGGGGTGACCCGGAGCGACCACAACCGCTGCGACCTGGGAGTTCGTCCCGGGCGCCGCTGCCGGGCCGCCTCGGTCGGCCCTGTCCTGTTCCTGCCTGTCCCCTGCCCAGTGAATGTGCGCGCGGAAGTATTTCACCCATGCAGATGTATGTGCTCGCCCTCAATCCCACCGATTCGGTCACCGAGGGCTTCCTTCCCGCCGCCCGACGGCTCGGACTCACCGTCACCCTGCTGACGGACCAGCCCCGGGCGCACCGCGACCGCTACCGGGACATCCTCCCGGACATCGAGATACTCCCGTGCGATGTGCGCGACTTCCACGCGGTCATCACCCTGATCTCCGCGCACCGCCCCCCGGACGCCGTCTTCAGCAACAGCGACCACCTCCAGACCCCGGCCGCGCTGGCCGCCGCGTACTTCGGCCTCCCCGCCAAGAGCTGGCAGGCGGCCCTGCGCACCAAGGACAAGGCCCAGATGCGCCGGCACCTCCCCGCGGACCGGGTGCGCGCGGTGGAGCTGGCGGGCCACCGGGACCCGGCGGAGATCCTCGCCCTCGACCCCCCGATCCCCTGTGTGGTCAAGCCCCGCGAGGGAGTGGCCAGCGAGGACGTGGTCCATGTCGGGGACCGCGGCGAACTCGTCCGGCAGTGCGCCCGCGTCCGCGCCCGCCGCCCCGGCGCCGCGCTGGTCGCCGAGGAGTATCTGCCCGGCGAGCTGTACACCCTGGAGACCCTCGGCGACGGCCGCGGCCTGCACGTCCTCGGCGGCTTCCACACCGAGCTCTCCCCGCTGCCGTACTTCATCGAGGAACGCATGGCGTTCGTCCCCGCCCACCCCGCACCCGTCCTGGCCCAGGTGCTGGAGCGGCTCGACGCCCTCGGCGTCGGATTCGGGGCCTGCCACACCGAGTTCGTCGTCCACGAGGGCCGGGTGCGGCTGATCGAGGTCAACTACCGCGCCATCGGCGACCAGTGCGATCTCCTTCTCGCGGAACTCCTCGGCATCCCTCTGTTCGACCACATCCTGCGCACCCATCTCGGTGAGCCGCTTCCGGCCGATCTGCCCGTCCGCACCGGTGTCGCGGCCCGTCTCGCCTACCCCCTGGCCGACCGAGCGGGCACCCTGAGCGCAGCGCCCGGACCCGCCGATCTCACAATCGACGGTGTGAAACTCACCTACCGTCCGGCGCGCTCCCTCGGCGAGCGCCACGACCTCCACCACACCAACCGCGACTTCCTCGGCATCGTCCGCGCCACCGGCCCGGACCAGGAGTCCGTGGACCAGGCAGTGGACGACTTTCTCGCCGGGCTGAGCTGGGAGATCACACCGTGACGGTGACCCGCACCGACCATGAGACCCGCCTGCTGCTCACGGTGCTCAGCACCCTGCTGCGGGAGGATGTCGTCGGGCTGCGCAGCCGCAGCACTCCCCACGAGCGGCCCGACGGCACCTGGCTGCGCCTCGGCACCGGCGCACCGGAAGAGGACGCCTGGCTGCTGCCCGTCCGCCGCACCGACCCCGGATTCCAGTGCGACACCGAGGCCCGGCTGCCCCTGCTGCGCCGTGAGTCCGACGGCACGGAGCTGACCACGGCCGGCGCGATACTGGCCGCCCTCGGCGAACTCGCCGACCCCCGCGACCGGACCGGCTTCGAGGCCTTCGCCGCCGAGTGCCGGCGGGAACTGGCGGCCCGGCGGCTGCACACCGCCACCCACGAACCCATCACCACCGGCCTCACCGGCCGCTACGGCGCCGACCCGGCCCGCTGGACGGGCCCGGCCGCCGCGCTCGCCTTCGACACCCTCGCCGCCCGCATCGACCACCCCGTCTACCCCACCGCGCACAGCAGGCCCGGCCTCACCGAGGACGACCTCAGGGCCCACGCGCCCGAGTTCCACCCCCGCTTCCCGCTGCGTCTGCTCCTGCTGCCCCGGGACGCCGTCACCGCCCGGGGCTGGGACCCCGCCCTGGTGCCCTCGCTCCCCGCCCCGGACGAGGACCGGATCGCGCTGCCCGTCCACCCGCTCACCGCCGGGGACGCCCTGCGCGAGGCGCTGCGCGCCACCGGGCTCGACCGCGCGGCCGAACTCGTCCCGGCACCGGGGCCCGACGCCGTACCCACGCTGTCGATGCGGACCGTCGCCCTCACCGCCGACCCGGCCGTCCACCTCAAACTGCCCCTCGCCACCTCCACCCTCGGCCGGCTCAACCGGCGCACCGTCAAGCCCGGCACGCTCGCCGACGGCGCGGCCGGCCAGCGGCTGCTGGAACGGGTCATCGCCCGCGAGCCCCGCTTCCGGGACACCGTCCTGCACGCGGACGAGACGCGGTACGCGCACGCCGGGCACGACCTCCTCGCCGTCCTGCTGCGCCGGCTGCCGGCCGGACTCGACGGCGCCGCCGTCGTCCCCCTCGCCGCCCTCCTCGCCCCCGCCCCCGACGGCAGGCCCGTCGTCTCCCACCTCGCCGACCGCTTCCACGGCGGCGATCCGGCCGTCCTGTTCGACGCGCTGCTGACCCTGCTCCTCGACTGGCAGACCACCCTGTTCGGCTACGGCATCGCCCTGGAGTCCCACCAGCAGAACATCTCCCTGCTGCTGGACCGGCCCGGCGGGCGCACCCGGCTGCGGCTGCTCCTCAAGGACAACGACGGACCCCGCGTCAACACCACCCGCCTCGGCGACACCCTCGGCCCCCGGGCCGTCTCCTTCGACGACCGGCGGATACTCCACGACGGCGACGGACCCGTCCTCGACCTCTTCACCACCATCACGGTCCATCTGTGCGCGGGCGCGCTCGCCTTCGGGCTCGCCCGCCACGGATACGCGCCCCTCGGCCGGCTGCTCACCCTGGTGCGCGACCGGCTCGACGAGGCCGCCGGCCGGCTCGCACCCGAGCGCGGCGCCCTGCTGCGCACCCATGTCCTGGACGCGGCGGAGCTGCCCATCAAGGCCATGGTCACGGCGGGCACGCTGCTCGCCAAGGAGAGATCAGGGGCAGAGGACATCAACAAGCACTACGGCACCGGCCCCAACTATCTGGCACCGGGAAGGAGGAGTCGATGACCAGCACCATCCCCGACCGCCCCGCCGGCCCCGCGGGCCCGCCCTCCCGGCTCCCCACGGCCGACGAGGCCGTCGCCCACACCCTCCTCAACTGCCTGCTCCGGGAGGTCTCGGCCCCCGAGCACCAGACCGCGGTCGGCGGCGGCCATCTGATGCTCCGGCTGCCCCGGCGCGGCGTGCTGCTCCGGATCGGTCTGCGCCGCACCTCGCTCCTGGGCTCCCACCGCTTCACCGGCCCGGTCACCGAACGGCGCGGACACGGCTGGGCCGAGGTGGACTGGCGGCAGCTCGCCGCCTACACCCATACGGAGCTGTCGCTGCGCACCGGGGCCCGGAACGACGAGTTCCTGCCCCAGGTCGCCGCCAGCCACCAGGGGGTCTCCGCGGCCCTCGCCGCCCACGGGGGCCCCGCCCGGGAAGGGGCCGGCCCGCTCGCCGCCTATCTCGCGTCCGAGCAGTCCCTCGTCCTCGGGCACCGCTTCCACCCCACCCCCAAGGCCCACAGCTCGGACCCGGCCACCTGGTCCGCGTACGCGCCGGAGGCCCGCGCCGCCTTCCCGCTGCGGCTGCTCGCCGTCCGGGAGCACCTCATCGCCCGGGAGTGCGCCGAACCCGGCGCGGACGCGCCCCTGGACCGGATGCGGCCGGTGCCCGAGGGGTACCGGCTGCTGCCCGCCCACCCCTGGCAGTACGAGCAGTTGCGCGACCGTCCCGTCGTGCGCGCGGCCCTGGAGCGGGGCGACCTCCTCGACCTGGGCGCCGGGAACCGGATCTTCACCCCGACGGCCTCGGTCCGCACCCTCTACGACGGCGACACCTTCCTCAAGTTCAGCCTCAATGTCCGGATCACCAACTGCGTCCGGAAGAACGCCCACTACGAACTCTCCGGCGCCGTCGCCCTCACCCGGATTCTGGCGCCCGCGCTCGCCGATCTCGCCGCCCGCTTTCCCGGCGCCGGGATGCTCCGCGAGCCCGCCTACCGCAGCATCGCCCTCCCCGGTCCCGGCGGGCACCCCGACATCGGGGTCCTGGAGGGCTTCGGGGTGATCGTGCGCGAAGGGCTCGGCGGACAGCTCGCCCCGGGCACCACCCCGCTGCTGGCCGCGGCCGTCGCCGACGAGTACCCCACCGGCCCCGGCCATGTCTCCCGGCTCGCCGGGCAGGGGCCCGAGGCCGCGCTCGACTGGTGGCGGCGGTACCTCGGCCTGCTGGTGCCGCCCGTGCTCGCCGCCTACTTCGACCACGGCCTGGTCCTCGAACCCCACCTCCAGAACGTCATCGTCTGCGTCGGCGCCGACGGGCTCCCCGCCCAGGTCCTCTTCCGCGACCTGGAGGGCACCAAGCTGGTGCCCGACCACCACGAGGAGGCGCTCGCCTCGCTGCCCCCCGATGTCGCGGGCCCGCTGGCCTACGACGCCCGGCACGGCTGGGACCGGGTCGTCTACTGCCTGCTCGTCAACCACATCGCCGAACTGCTGGCCGCCCTCGCCGATCTGCACCCCCGGCACGAGCCCGCCCTCTGGAGCGCGGTGCGCCGCACCATCGAGGAGTACGCGGAGTCCTCGGGCCGGCCGCCCCGGCTCCGGGCCCTGCTCGCCGGGGTGCCGCTGCCCGCCAAGGCCAATCTGCTCGCCCGCTGGGACCGCTCGGCCGACCGTCACGCCGGATACGTCCGGCTGCCCTCCCCGCTCGCGGAGGACGTCCTCACCCAGGTGACCCGCGCCGAAGCCGATCGGAGCCCCCGTTGATCCCGCCCGCCGTGCACCGGCTCGCCCGCTCGCTGCCCCCCGGCCGGCTCCCCGCCTATCTGTACGACCTCACCGCCCTGGACGAGCACGCCCGCGCGGTCCGGGCCGCCCTGCCGGAGCGGGTCGAGCTGTACTACGCGGCCAAGGCCAACCCGGAACCGGAGATCCTCACCGCGCTCTCCCCCCATGTCGACGGCTACGAGGTCTCGTCCGGCGGTGAACTCGCCCATGTGGCCGGCGCGGTGCCCGGCCGTCCGCTGGCCCTCTCCGGACCCGGCAAGACACCCGCCGAGATCGAGGCCGCGCTGCGGCTGGGCGTGGACCGCTTCCATGTGGAGAGCGCCCATGAACTCGCGGTGCTCGCCGCCCTCGCCGACCGCCTCGGCACCCGAGCCCGGGTGCTGCTCCGCTTCAACCTCGCCGTCGACGGCGCGCTGCTCCGGGGCAGCGCCCTGGCCATGGGCGGGCGGCCCGCCCCCTTCGGCATCGACCCCGCCGACGCGGACGCGCTGGTCGGCCGGCTCACCGGCCCGAGCCTGCCCCGGCTGGAGTTCCTCGGTGTCCACGCCCACCTCGCCAGCGGACTCACCGCTCCGCAGCACCTCGCCGTCGCGGCGTCCGTGACCGGCTGGTCGGCGGCGCTCGCCGCCCGGCACGGCGTCCGGCTGCGCGAGGTGAACCTGGGCGGCGGGATGTCCGTCGACTACACCCGCCCCGAGGCCCGCTTCGACTGGGCCGGCTACGGCTCCGGTCTCGCCCGGATCGCCGCGGCCCACCCCGGCACGGTGCTGCGCGTCGAACCGGGCCGGGCGCTCACCGTCCACTGCGGCTGGTACGCCACCGAGGTGCTGGACGCCAAGCGGAGCCACGGCGAGGACTTCGCGGTGGTCCGCGGCGGCACCCATCATCTGCGCACCCCCGCCACCAAGGGCCACGACCAGCCCTGCGCCGTCCTGCCCGTCGAGGAGTGGGACCATCCCTGGCCCCGGCCGGGGACCGGGGGCGGCCCGGTCACCCTCGTCGGGCAGCTGTGCACGCCCAAGGACCTCCTCGCCCGCTCCGTCCCCGTGCCGGACGGTCTGCGGGCGGGCGACCGGGTGGTGTTCGCGATGGCGGGGGCGTACGCCTGGAACATCTCGCACCACGACTTCCTGATGCACCCCAGGCCCGGCTTCCACTTCCTCGGCGCCCCCGCGACACCGGCGGCGGACGGCCGATGACGGACGGAGTCCGCCGATAGGGTGCGGGAGGGGGTCCCGGAAGGAGCTGAGCCGTGGCGCCGACGCCCCAGGTGGCACCGACGGTGGCGATGGTGGTGCTGACCCTGACCACCGGGATGGTCGAAGCGGTGAGCTTCCTCGTCCTGGGTCCGGTCTTCACCGCCGTGCAGACCGGGAATCTGCTCTTCCTCGGCTTCGCGGTCGCCGGCGAGGAGGGACTCTCCCTCCTCGCCCCGGCCGGCTCACTGGCCGGCTTCACGGTGGGCGCGGTGCTCGGCGCCCGGCTGGAGGCCGCCGTCGAACGGCGCGGCGGACGCTGGTTCACCGTGGCGCTCCGCACCGAGGCGGCGCTCCTGGCGCTCGCGGCCCTGCTGCTGGCCGGGCCGGCGTCCGGCGCCCACGGGGCGGTCACCGCCGTGGTCGCCGCCGCGATGGGGCTGCGCAATGCCACCACCCTGCGCGCCGGGGTGCCGGATCTGACCACCACCGTCGCGACCCGCTCGCTGACCGCCCTGCTGGCACCGCCGGGACGGACCGCCCGGGTGACCCCGGACACCGCCGCCCGGCTCCGGCGGGCCGCGGCCGTCGCCACGATGTTCGCCGGCGGCCTCCTCGGCGCGTGGCTGCTGCGCCGGGAGGTCGCCGCGCCCGTGGTCCTGCTGACGGTGGCCGGGGTGGTCCTGGCCACCGCCGCCGGCGCGGCGGCCGGGGTCCGGCGGCCACCGCGATAACCGGATGCGCCGCCCCCGCCGCGGATGATTGGGTTCCGTTCCATGAGAGAACGGCCCGGCACCATCGACGACACGGTGGTGCGCGACGCGCTGCGCGCCTGGGACATCGAGCCCGGCACCCTCGACTACGCCCCGGTCGGCTTCGGCGACCACCACTGGATCGCGAGCGGCGCCGGCCGCTGGTTCGTGACCGTCGCCGACCTCGCCGACAAGGAGCACTGCGGCACCGGCACCGAGGCCGCCCGGCGCGGGCTCGGCCGTGCCCTGGAGACGGCCGTCGCGCTGGGCGGGCGCCCGGGCCTCGGCTTCGTGGTGGCGCCGCTGCGCACGGCCGCCGGCGAGTCGCTCCGCCCGCTCCCGGACGGACGCCACGCCATCAGCGTCTTCCCGTATCTGGAGGGCTCCGCCGGCCGGTTCGGCGAGGAGTTGCCGGAGCCCCGGCGCGTCCGCGCCCTGGAGACGCTCGCGGCCCTGCACACCGCCCGGCCCCCGGCCGCCGTGCCCGTCCTCCGGCCCGAGCTGCCGGGGCGCGCCCGGCTGGAGAGGGCCCTGCGGGAGACCGGACGCCCCTGGAGCGGTGGCCCGTTCTCCGAGCCCGCCAGGGAACTCCTCGCGGACGGAGGGCTGCGGGCCCCGCTGGAGGAGTTCGACCGGCTGGTGCGCCGGGTCCGGGAGGGCGGCGCGGAGCCGGTGGTGACCCACGGTGAGCCGCACCCCGGCAATCTGCTGTGGCAGGGGGAGGAGGCGCGGCTGCTGGACTGGGACACCGTGGGTCTCGCGGTGCCCGAGCGGGATCTGTGGCTCGTCGCCCGGGAACCGGCCGATCACGCCCGCTGGACGGAAAAGACCGGCCGCACCCCCGATCCGGCCGCGCTCGCGCTCTACCGGCTGCGCTGGGATCTGGAGGATGTCACCGCCTTTCTCGGCTGGTTCCGCTCATCGCATGCCGAGGGCCCGGACACCGCTCTGGCCTGGGAGGGATTCTCGGCCACTCTGGAACGGCTCACGGAGGGATGACCGCCCACGGCGGTTGCCGTACCGAGCGATGAACGGCCGGGCCCGCCCCCGGTGCGTCATTCGGGCCAGGGCGAGTCCAGGATCGTCCGTACGAAATCCCCTCGTTCGAAACCGGGGACATAGTGCTGGAGCACATCCGCCTTCACATTGCCGAATGTGGTCGCGGGCTTGGGGCGGATTCCCTCGGTGAACGCCTCCAGGATGCGCCGCTTGAAGTCTGGGCGCGGATGGAGCGTGACGATTGCCGCACGGTCCGTGTCGGAGATGGCGTCGAACCCGATTCCGAGCACGTCGTACTCGACTCCCGCGGTGACCAGCGCCACTTCCGGCTCCATGAACTCGGGAATACCGGGGGTGGTGTGCAGGGCGATGGCGGTCCACACCCGGCGGACGCTGTCCTCGGGCACTCCCCGGGCGGCCAGAAAGCGCCGGGCCTCGTCCGCGCCGTCCACCTCGAAGCGCCGTCCACTGCCGTGGAAGCGCTCGCCGAGGCCGAGGTCGTGGAACATCGCCCCGATGTAGAGCAGCTCGGGGTCGAACGAGAGTCCCCGCGCGCGGCCCTGGAGGGCACCGAAGAAGTAAACCCGGCGTGAATGGTCGTAGATGAGGGAACCCGTCGTGTCTCGTACCAGCTCGGTCGCCTCCTGTGCGAGCTTGGTGTCCGGAACGGGCACGCCGGCGACCGGTGGGAGGTCGTTCGTCATGGGTATTCACAGCCTTTCCTCGTACGATTTCTTTGAGTGTGCCGATCCTGCCGGGTTCTTCCGGTGACGGCCACGACCCCCGGTATCCGTGTCCCGTTCGACGGGGCGCCGGCCGGGCTCACCGACAAGGAACGCGGTATCACGCCGTGTTCACCGCGTGATGGGAGGTGCTGGGTGAACGTCGGTACCAGAGTGATCAGTGGGACGCCTGGGGCTGATGGTGACCGACATCACTTACCGCGGGAGTGCACGGATTCCGTGTTTCGAGCGTCTCCATAGGTGTCAGTAAAACGTCAACGACCCGCGTGTGCGGATGTGTTAGCGGTGCGGATATACGGCTGCTCGGATCGGGGACGTCCGGCTGGCACGTTCTTTTCAGCAGCATGACGGTATGTGATGAATCAACTACATCAACTCCGCGTATTGCTCTCGTGTGGCCACACAGTGGCCCCAGACAGTCCCGTGTGGGCCAGGGAGAAAGCATGAAACCGTTCGCGTGGAACTACGCACGTCCGGCCGAGTTGGCGCCTGTGATCGACCAGTACTCGTACGACGCCTCGCTCCAGCTCAATGTGCTGGCCGACGGGCGCCCCGCCATCATGGACCGGGCTCTGCTGGCGGCGGTCGGCACCACCACCTCCACAGCCGGTTCCGCCACCCACTTCGACGACTGAGAACGCCGCGCACGATGACGGTGCTGATCCTGACCTGTGAGCAGGATGTGACCGCGGACATGGTGGTGGCGCAACTCCATGAGCAGGGCGTCCCCCTGGTCCGGTTCGACCCCGGCGACCTCCCCGGCGAGAGCGCGCTCTCCGCGGAGTACGTCCGGGGCGACTTCCGCGGCTATCTCTCCACGGGGGGGCGTGTGGTGAGCATGGACGGCCTGCGCTCCATCTGGGTGCGCCGGCCGGGCGAACCGGCCGCGCACGCCCCCGAACCGTCCGCCTGGCTCTCCGCCGAGACCGGGCAGGCGCTGTACGGAATGCTCGACTGCACCGCGGCGCGCTGGATGAACGACCGGTGCGCCGCGGCCAGGGCGCGGCTCAAGCCGTGGCAGCTCCGCCTCGCCCACCGGAGCGGCTTTCCCGTGCCCGCCACGGTGATCACCACCTATCCGAAGGTGGCCCAGCAGTTCGCCGACCAGTACCGGCAGGTGGTGGTCAAGGCCGTGTCGGGCCGGCCGCCGGGCGACCCGCCGATGGCGCTGCCCACCACGCTCGTACCGCCGGACGCCGACTTCTCGGATGTGGCGGCCGGTCCCACGCTGCTCCAGCGGTATGTGGCCAAGCGCGCGGACATCCGGCTCACCGCGGTCGGGGAGGAGTCGTTCGCGGCGCGGAAGGCCGCCGGGCCGGGGCAGGTCGACGGGCGGTTCGGCGACACCGGCCACACCTGGGAGCCGGTCGAGGTCCCGCCCCGCGTCCAGCGGGCCGTCGAGCAGTACCGGCGCGCGGCGGGCCTCGCGTACGGCGCCTTCGACTTCGCCGAGGACACCGAGGGGACCTGGTGGTTCCTGGAGTGCAACCAGGGCGGCCAGTTCGGCTTCGTCGAGCTGGAGACCGGACAGCCGATCGCCGCGGCGGTCGCGCGCTGGCTCGGCGCACCGGGGGAGTCCCCATGACGGCATGAGAGAGGCGCCCGGGGGACCGGGCGATACGGAGCTTCGCGGATCATCCACACTCTGCGAGATTCCTTCACGGAATGTGTTTTGGGCATAAGCTGCGGATCTCGTGCCGGGCCCACATGTGGGGGGTGCCCGGCCCTGATCTGTGAAGGATGCTCATGCGCCACACGCGTACCCTCGCCGCCGCCGCCGTCGCGGCCTGTCTCGGCGGTGCCGTTCTGCTGCCCTCGCCCGCGCAGGCCGCCAAGGGCTCCGTCCATCTGTACAAGATCCACTACGACAGCCCGGGCAAGGACAACCGCAGCAACTCCAGCCTGAACGGCGAGTACGTCCAGATCCGCAACACCACCAAGTCGGCCGTCAGCCTCAAGGGCTGGACCCTCACCGACAAGGCGAACCACAAGTACACCTTCGGCGCCTACACCCTGGGCAAGGGCAAGACGGTGACGATACGCACCGGCAAGGGCAAGAACACCGCGGCCACCCGCTACCAGGGCCGCGGCGCCTACGTCTGGAACAACGACAGGGACACGGCCACGCTGAAGAAGGCCTCCGGCTCCACGGCGGACACCTGCGCCTACAACTCCAGCCGGGTCGACTCCAAGACGTGCTGACCGGCCGCCGGCCGTGACGGTGTGCCCGCCCACCGGGTGGGCACACCCCGTCCCTCCGCCGCCGTCCGGCCTTCCCGACGATCAGGCCCCGCGCCGCGCCTCCCGTTGCTAATCTGCTCGTCAGCGCAGTGCCGGGGACCGGGGGGAGGACGGCGGATGCGACCGAGGCTCGTTCTCGTCCACGGCATCGGCCCGCCGCGCGACCCCGCCCGGGAGCGAGCCGAGTGGACGGCGGCCCTCGCCACGGGCATGCGCGCCGCCGGACACAGCCGCCTCGCGGCCGAACTCACCGGGGGCCGGGGCATCGACACCGTCTTCGCGCACTACGGAGACCTCTTCCGCCGCGACCAGGCCCAGGGCCAGGGCGGCGGCCACCTCCCCGCCGGCCCCGGCGCGGCCCTCCTCGCCGAACTCCTCATCGCCTGGGTCGACGCCCTCGCCGAGGCGACCGACGACCCCCGCGAACGCGCGCTGCTCGACCACGCCCGGGCCCAGGCACAGCCCCGCGCCCAGAGCCAGGGCGGACCCGCCCTCGTGCGCCGCGCCCTCAACGTGGCCACCACCGTGCTCTCGCTGCGCCCCTGGGGCCCGGCCGCCCGCTGGATCACCCCCAGGCTGATGGTCCACCACCTCGCCCAGGTCGCCCGCTATCTGGCCCGTGGCGAGGAGGACGCCACCGGCCGCGCCCTCCACCGGCGTGCCCGCGCCCGCGTCGCCGAAGCCCTGGGCGAGGGGCCCGCCCTCGTCGTCTCCCACTCCCTCGGCACCGTCGTGGCCCTGGAGACCCTCCACGAACACCCCGCGCCCGTCCCGCTCTTCGTCACCCTCGGCTCCCCGATCGCCATGCGCACCGTCGTCTGGCCCCGGCTGCTGCCCCAGCCCCCGTCCGTGCCCGACAGCGTCCACCGCTGGCTCAACTTCTGGGACCGCGACGACCTCATCGCCGTCCGCCCCCGTCTGGAGCGGGAGCTGAGGCCCGGCCCCACCGGGGTGCTGCCGGTCAGCACCCGCACCGACGCCGACGGCCTGTGGGTCCACTCCGCCACCACCTACCTCGCCCGGCCCGATGTCGCGGGACCCGTCGCCGAAGCGCTGACGGACTCCGCCACCGGCCCCGGCTGAGCGGGGCGGCGGGACGGCATGAGACACGGACACCCCGAGCGCCACGCCCTGGTCATCGCACCCCAGTGCACCTCCATGGGCCGTCTGGTCCGGCTGGAGAAGGCCGCCGCCGCACTCGGCGCCGTCCTCACCGACCCCTCGGTGGGGGACTGCCGGCCCGGCCTCCCGGACGGGACCACCACCCTCCTCACCGGCGACCACCTCACCAGCGCCGAGATCACCGCCGCCGCCGAACGGGCGATCCAGTACGCGGCCGAACGCGGCGCGGTCCTCGTCCTGGCCTTCCTCGGCCACGGGCTCACCCCCGGCGGCAGCGGCACCCTCCACCTCATGGCCGCCGACTCCCACGACGACCTCAGACACCGCTCCGTGAAAGTCACCGACCTGCTCACCACCGCCCTCGACCACCCCGCGATCCCCGGAGTCCTCGGCATCGTCGACACCTGCCACGCGGCCGGCGCCCTCCCCGCCGCCCAGGACCTCACCTCCGGCACCACCCTCGGCAACACCCGCATCGCCCTGCTCATGGGGGCCTCCCTCCACGAGGAAGCCGTCGACCTGGCCTTCTCCCGGGGCCTGACCGCCCTGCTGCGCTCCGGCATCCCCGGCCGCGGCCCCACCCTCACCACCGCCGACCTGCGCTCCGCGCTCCGCGCCACCCTGACCGGACAGAGCGTCACCGGCCTGGACTACGACGGCACCGCCGGCGAACCCCTGTGGTTCGCCCGCAACACCCGCGCCGGCGAACCCCTCCCCGGCGGCCTCGGCGGCCCCCTCGCCCACGAGGAACTCACCGAGGCCCTCGCCGCCCTGGACCCGCCGCCGCCCCTGCCCGACACCGGCGTGCCGGCCGCCGAGCGCTGCCGCGACGAGGTGCTCACCCGCCCGGCGGGCCCCGCCCGCGAACGCGCCCTGCGCGCCCTCGACAGCCTCCTCCTCGCCCTGCGCACCGTCATCTTCATCCGCTCCTGGACCGGCGCCGGCCTCACCACCGAGGCCCTCCGGCACGCCCTGCACACCCTGCTCGCCGCCGAACAGCGTGTCCCCGCGCCCGGGACCGCCGTCACCGATGTGGCGATCGTCGACGAACTGGCCTTCAACCACCCCGCGTCCGAGCCCGACGGCCGCGCGGCCCTCGCCCGGTTCACCGCCCTCCTCGGCCTGCACTGCGGCAAGCGCCCCGACGACCCCGAACTCCTCGGCTGGGGCCGGCTCATCCAGGCACCGGCCCAGGTCAACGACGCCATCCGGTACGCCACCGCCCGCGGCGACGAGCAGCGGCTCGGCCTCGTCGTCAGCCTCCACTCCTCCCTCGCCGGCGAGTGGCCCGAGACCCTCGACGCCTGGCTGCTGCTGGACGGCTCCGTCCTCCACCACGAGCAGTTCCCCGCCGAACCGGCCGACCGGCCGGGCGCCGAGGCCGCGCTCGAAGCGGCCGCCCTCTGGGCCGAGGACCTCGCCAGAACCCTCCGGCTGCCGCTGAAACGCCTCGACATCGCCGTCCCCGGAGCCCTGCTGCTGGAGTGGCGGCCCGAGGAGGCCGGCACCGCGCTCCTCCTCGGAGTGCGGTTCGACGTCCGGCTCCACTGGAGCAGCAGACTCACCCCCGACGCCGTGCTGCGCAGCGTCGACACCACCGTCGCCGAACGCTGGGAGACGATCTCCGGCGCCGCGTCGGGCGCGCCCGTCGACTGGCTGGCCCACGAGGACCTCGCCGACCGGCAGCTGCTCCGCGGCCGGCTGCGCACCGGCCGCTACACCCGGGGCATCGGTCTGACCCAGCACCCGGGCGGCGACCCCCGGCTGCTGGAGATCCTGCTCGCCTACACCCCGGTCCTGCTCTGGCCCCGCACCGACCTCGGCTTCCCCGAGGAGCGCCACGGCTGTCTCGACACCCGCTGGTGGGCCATGCCGGGAGCGCTGCTCCACGCCTACCGCGAGAGCTGGCGCGGCGCGGACGCGGGCGATCTCGCCGAACTGCGGGCCGTCTGGGACGACCGGGAATGGCTCCGTTTCTGCTGGTACTTCCGCTCGACGCCCACCGGGGGCGCGCCAGCGGCCGACGAAGGGGGCGCATGACGGTGGAAGCCCACTACCGGGGCGACGGAGTCGCCCGACCGGGGACCGAGCTGCCCGAGCCACCGCCCTGGCGGACCTTCCCCCGGGACTCCCCGGCCGATACGTTCCAGCCGCCCGAGGGCCTGGCCGCCGCCGTGAACGCGGCGCTGGCCCTGCGCCGCCCGCTGCTCATCACCGGCGGCCCCGGAACCGGCAAGTCCACCGTGATCGAGCAGGTCGCGGAGGAACTGGACCTCGGCCCGGTGCTGCGCTGGCACATCACCTCCCGCAGCACCCTGGCGGACGCCCTCTACCGGTACGACGCGCTCGGCCGCATCCACGCCCACCGCCTCCAGCAGGAGCGGGCCCGCACGGACACCGCCGCGCCCGCCACGGGGTCCGACGACATCGCCGACTTCCTCACCCTGGGCCAGCTCGGCACCGCGCTGCTCCCCGCCGGGCGCCCGCGCGCCCTGCTCATCGACGAGATCGACAAGGCCGACCTCGATCTCCCCGGCGATCTCCTCGACGTACTGGAACGGGGTGAGTTCCGCATCCCCGAGCTGCTCCGGGAGGGCGGGGACCGGGCCGAGGTGCGGCTCTGGGACAGCGATCGGCGCGGATCGGTGCACCGGGGGCACGTCCAGTGCACCGAGTTCCCCTTCACCGTGATGACCAGCAACGGCGAACAGGAACTGCCCGCCCCGTTTCTGCGCCGCTGTGTCCGCTTCACCATGCCGAGGCCGACGGCGGAGCTGATCCGCCGGGTGGTCCGGGCCCATCTCCGGCTGGAGGTGGGCGCGTCGGGGCCGGAGGCGGAGCTGGTCGACGACTTCGTCCGGCGGGTCGCCGCCGGCCAGAGCGTCGCCGTCGACCAACTGCTGGGCACCCTCCATCTGCTCCACGGCGCTCCCGCCTCCGGACAGGAGCGCGAGCAGCTGATCGCCCTGCTGATGCGGGACCTCTCCGGTGCCTGACGGCGACCGGGCGGACGAGGCGGCGCCGGCCCGTCCGTCCGCCCTGACCACCGTGGTCGGGGCGCTCGGCGGGCTCGGCCGGGACCTGGACGGTGTCGCCGTCGCCGAACTGCTCTGGCTGGCGGCCCGCCGCCCGCCCGCGCCCCCGGCCGCCCCACCGGACCCGGACCGCGCCGCCGCCGGCGCGCCCGCCCCCGGCGCCGACGAGCCGGCCGGCCGGGAGCGGCCCGCGGCCCGCCGTCTCTTCCCCGCGGTCGCCGAGCCCGGCGGGCCCCGTGTCCCCGCCCGCCGGCTGCAGGTGCCGGCCGGCTCCGCGCTGCCCCGTTCCCGGCGCATCGCCACCGCTCTCAGGCCGCTCGGCCGCCCCTGGCGCGACGGCCGGGAGCTGCGGCTCGACATCGGCACCACCATCGCCGACTACGCGCGCGGCGGGGAACTCGTTCCCGCGTTCCGGCCCGCCCCCGAGCGCTGGTTCGATCTCACCGTCGCCCTCGACCGCTCGCCCACCATGAGGGTCTGGGACGAAACCATCGGCGAACTGCTCTCCGTACTGGCCCGGACGGGGGTCTTCCGGACGCTGCGCGTCCAGCGGACCGACACGGTGGAGCCCGCCGGCGCCGGCGCGCCCCACCGTCCCCGACGGCTGACGCTCGTCGTCTCGGACTGCGTCCCCGGCGACGGCGGGCTGTGGCCCCGGGTCCACCGATGGGCCACCGCCGGGCCCACCGTCCTCCTCAACCCGCTGCCGCCGGGCATCTGGCGCCACTGCGGGCTCGACCTCCCGGCGGTCAGGGTCGCCCCGCCGCCCGGCCCCGGCGCGCGCAACGGCCGGCTCCCCTTCGCGACACCGCCGCTGCTGGAGCCGGAGCCGTCCGGCCCCGGGTCACGGTGGCTGCCCGTCCCGGTCATCGGACTCTCGCCGCGCTCAGTGGAGCGCTGGGCGCGCACCCTGATGCGCGGGGACCCGGCGGGTTGTCAGGCCGTGCTCGTACCGCGCGCCGGGACGGCGGTGCGGCCCGCGCAGCCGCCGCCCGCGGTCACGGACGCGGCCGGGCTGATCGAGTCCTTCCTCCACCGCGCCTCGCCCGCGGCCCTCCGGCTCGCCGTGCTCTGCTCGCTCTACCCCCGGCTGACCACGGGACTGCTCCATCTGGTCCGCCAGGAACTCGTCCCCGACGCCACGGCCGCCGACGCCGCGACGGTCGTCGTCGGCGGCCTTCTGGAGATCACCGGGGCGGGCCCGGCGGACAGCGGCGGACCCGTGCTGGAGTTCCGCCCGGGGGTACGGGAGCTGCTGGCCCACCGCCTCGGCGTCCGGGACGCCCGGCGCACCCACGACGCGGTCAGCCGCTTCATCGCCGAGCGCGCCCCCGGCCCGGCCGGTCTCCCCGCGCTGGTCCCCGACGAGCGGGGGGAGTCGGCCGTCGCCCCGGGGATCGCGCCCTTCGCCTCGGCGTCGGCGGAGACCCTGCGGAGGCTGGGGATGCCGGTGGCGGAACCCGCACCGCCGCCGGCCGCCGCCGCCGGGCGCGCACCCCTCCCGGAACCGGTGCCCGCGACGGTGCGGGACACCGGCCCCGAACGCCCGTACTTCTTTCTGAGCTACGCCCGCACCCCCGCGCCCGGGGCCGGCGGCCCGGACCCGAATCTCTGGGTGGAGCGGCTGTTCATGGATCTCTGCGCCCATGTGGCGGCCGTCGCCGACCTGCCCGACGGGATGCGGCCCGGGGTGATGGAACGAGGACCGGAGCCCGGCGCGGACCGTGCGGAGCCGCCGGCCGAGGCGCTGGCCCGCTGCCGGGTCCTCGTCCCGCTCTACTCCCCGCGGTACTTCGCCAGCGAGCTGTGCGGCCGGGAGTGGGCCGCCTTCGCCCGGCGGACCGCCCGGAAGGGAACCAGGAGCAGTCGGGGCAGCGAGGCGATCGTGCCCGCGCTCTGGGTCCCGGTCCCGTCCGGCCGACTGCCGGCGGCGGCCGAGCGGCTCGGCTTCGACCACCGGGCCATCGGCGACCGCTACGCCGCCGACGGCCTCTACGGTCTGGTCACGCGGCGCGCCTTCCTGGAGCAGTACGAAGCGGCCGTCCACCGGCTGGCCCTGCGCATCGTCTCCGTCGCCGGGTCCGTCGAGGTCGCCCCCGTCGGCCCGGCCGGCGACGGGCGGGTGCCGAACGCCTTCGCTGAGCCCCCCGGCGGGGCGCGTCCGGTACGGATCACCGTGGTCGCCCCGAGTGTCTGGAATCTGCCGGAGGGGCGGGACGGCCGCCACTACGGCCCCCACGCCCACGACTGGAACCCCTTCTTCCCGGAGTCGGGACGCCCGCTGGTGGAGACGGCCCGGGAACTGATCGGCTCGCTCGGCCGCGAGGTCTCGGTCGAACCCTTCGACGAGCACGCCCCGCCGTTCCCCGGGCCGGAGATCCTGCTCATCGACACCTGGGCACTGGAGGACGGTCCGCTCCGCGACCGCCTCGCCTCCTACGACGCGCTGCCGCGCGCCGGGACCCTTCCCCTCCTCGTGTGGAGCGGCACCGGCGCTCCCCGGCCGTCGCGTTCCGAGCTGTACCGGCGGCTGATGTCGGCGATGCCGCGCCTGATGGAGACCGTGACCGCCGAATCCGACGCGCTCAGCGCCCTGGGCGCGGCGACCTTCCGCGCGTTGCTGCCCGAGGCCGTACGCGCCGCCGAACAGCGGTACGGACGGGCCGCCGGCCCTCCCTGACCCCGCGCGGGCGTGCCACCGCGGTCCTGCGGCGGCACGCCCGCGCGCGGGCCCCGGTCAGCAGCAGCGGGACTGCGGATGCTCCTCCAGCTGCCGGGTGCGCAGCCGCTGGAACTCGCGCGGCGACGGCGGCGGCAGCTCCGGATGCATGCGGAGGTGGCGCTCGCAGTGCCGGTCGTAGGCGCTCTCCCCGGTGAGTTCGCGCAGATACCAGTGGACCGCGCGCAGCCCCCGCAGGACCGCCGCCGCCCCGGACGCGACCGCGCCGCTCACTCCCGTACCCCCGCCAGCGGCTCCGCCTTCGGTGCGTTGAGCGTGGACTCCACATAGGGGGTCTCGCTCGTCGCCGGGGGAGTGGGGGAGCGGCGGGCGCGCACGCACACCACGGCCGCGTTGGCGATGACGGTCGCCACCAGCACCACGAAGACGATGATCAGCACACCGTCCACGGTCGAGTTGGTGACGATGGTGTGCATGTCGTCCATGTTCTTGGCGGGCGGCAGCACCGTGCCCGCGTCGATGGCGTCCGCGAACCTGTCCCGCTGGGCGAAGAAGCCGACCCGGGGGTCGGGCGAGAAGACCTTCTGCCAGCTCGCCGTGAAGGTGATGGCGACGATGAAGGCGAGCGGAGCGCCGGTCACCCAGGCCCAGCGGAACCGGCCCGACTTGACGAGCAGGGTGGTGGCCACCGTGAGGGCGACCGCCGCGAGCAGCTGGTTGGCGATGCCGAAGAGCGGGAAGAGCTGGTTGATCCCGCCGAGCGGGTCGGTGGCTCCGGCGTAGAGGAAGTAGCCCCACCCGGAGACCACCAGCGCGCTCGCCAGCCAGATGCCCGGCTTCCAGTTGACCCGGCCGAGCGGCTTCCACACATTGCCCAGCATGTCCTGGAGCATGAACCGCCCCACCCGGGTGCCGGCGTCGACGGTGGTCAGAATGAAGAGTGCCTCGAACATGATGGCGAAGTGGTACCAGAACGCCTTCATCCCCTCGCCGCCGATGACATCGGAGAAGATCTGCGCCATCCCGACGGCCAGGGTCGGCGCACCGCCGGTCCTGGCGACCAGGGTGCTCTCCTCCACCGCCTTGGCCGCCGCCGTCAGCTCCTCGGGCGAGATGGTGAAGCCGAGGTTGGCGACGGCCTGGGAGGCGGATTCGACGCTGGAGCCGAGCAGTCCGGCCGGGGAGTTCATCGCGTAGTACAGCCCGGGGTCGAGCACGGAGGCGGCGATCAGCGCCATCACGGCGACGAACGACTCCATGAGCATCGCCCCGTAGCCGATCATCCGGACCTGCGACTCCTTCTCGATCAGCTTCGGCGTGGTGCCGGAGGAGACCAGGGCGTGGAAGCCGGAGAGCGCGCCGCAGGCGATGGTGATGAAGAGGAACGGGAAGAGCGACCCCGCGAAGACCGGTCCGTCTCCCGAGGAGGCGAACGAGGTGATCGCGTCGGCCTGGAGCACGGGCGCCGCGAACAGCACCCCGAGCGCCAGCAGCACGATGGTGCCGATCTTCATGAAGGTGGAGAGGTAGTCGCGCGGCGCGAGCAGCATCCACACCGGCAGCACCGAGGCGATGAACCCGTAGACGACGAGACAGAAGACCAGGGTCGTCGGGCTGAGGGTGAAGGTGTCGGCCAGGGAGGAGTTCTGGACCCAGCCGCCGCCCACGATCGCCAGCAGCAGCAGGACGACACCGATCAGACTGGTCTCCAGGACCTTTCCGGGCCGCAGGACATGCAGATAGAAGCCCATGAACAGGGCGATCGGGATCGTCATGGCCACCGAGAAGGTGCCCCACGGCGAGTGCGCGAGCGCGTTCACCACGACCAGCGCCAGCACCGCGAGGAGGATGATCATGATGATGAAGACGGCGATGAGCGCCGCCGCGCCGCCGACCTTGCCGATCTCCTCCCGGGCCATCTGCCCGAGGCTCTTGCCGTCCCGGCGCATCGAGAGGAAGAGAACGACCATGTCCTGCACCGCGCCGGCGAAGATGACACCGAAGACGATCCAGATCGTGCCCGGCAGATAGCCCATCTGCACCGCGAGCACGGGACCGACCAGGGGCCCGGCGCCCGCGATGGCGGCGAAGTGGTGCCCGAGCAGCACCCGGCGGTCGGTGGGCTGGTAGTCGACCCCGTCGTCCAGCCGCTCGGCCGGGGTCGCGCGGGTGTCATCGGGCTTGAGCACCCGGTTCGCGATGAACCGCGAGTAGAAGCGGTAGGCGATGGCGTACGACCCGAGAGCGGCGCCGACCAGCCAGACGGCGGAGATCTCCTCACCCCGGGCCAGGGCCAGCACACCCCAGCAGACCGCGCCGGTCAGGGCGACGGCCGTCCACAGGAGGATCGATTTCGGATGGGCCCGTGAGAGGGGCGCGGAGGACCGGGACACGCTGGCTCCTTGGCGGTTGGCGGTGGATGGATCGGACAACGGTCGGTACGGGGCGGGGTGCGGTACGGGCCGGGGCCGGGCCGGATCAGGGCTCGGGCGGACGGCTCCGGGCGGGCCGGGTCAGCAGCCGGGCCGCGAACAGGGCGAGACTCGCGCCGGGCACCCAGGCGAGCTGGTACCAGTAGAAGAACGGCACCCCCGCGAGCCGGGGCCCCTCCCGCGCGTACCAGGGCACCCACAGCAGGGCGGCCACCGGCACGGCCAGAGCGACACCGGCCGCCACCCGGCGGACGGTTCGTCCCGTACCGGATGCCGTCCCGCGATCGTCCGCGGCCATCGATTCCTCCACTGCTGTCCCCGTCTGTTCCCTGATTCCCGCTGGTCTGTGGAAGAGTTGCCGATCTCCGCGGTTTGGTTGACACGGGACGCCGGGAAGATTTCCGCCCGCTCCCGCCCACCCTCCCCGGAGGGACGAGAACGAGACCCGGGACCACCGGCGCGTGATGTGCGCCCGGTGCGCAGCACGGACGGTGAGGCATGACCGAAGGAGCCGCAGTCGCGGCGTTCCTCGCCGTCATCGGCGCTGCCTCGCTGCTCGCGGCACGGGCCCGCCGCTTCCGCACCGGCGACGCCCTCCCGGCGCTGGACGGCTGGGCGCTGGCCGGCCGGAGCCTGGGCCCCGGCTGGACCTGGCTGCTGCTGGGCGGAACCATGTTCACGGCGTACACCTTCACCGCCGTACCCGCGCTCGCCTACGGCAATGGCGCGCCCGCCTTCTTCGCCGTCCCCTACACGGTGATCGTCTGCCCGCTGGCCTTCGTCCTGCTGCCCAGGCTCTGGGCCGTGGCCCGCGCGGACGGCCACATCACCGTCGCCGACTTCGTCCGGGCCCGCTACGGCTCACCCGCGCTCGCCCTGGCCGTCGCCCTCACCGGCATCCTCGCGACGATGCCGTATCTCGCGCTCCAACTCCTCGGCATCCGCGCCGTGCTCCGGGCCGGCGGTGCCGACCCCTCCCCCTGGCTCACCGGCGACGCCGCCATGGCCGTCCTCTTCGCCGGGCTCGCCATCGCCACCTACCGCCACGGGCTGCGCGCCCCGGCCGTCATCTCCGGCTTCAAGGGCGTCGCCGTCTTCTGCTCGGTGCTCGCCGCGATCTGGCTGGTCCTGGAGCGGTTCGGCGGCCCCGGAGCGGTCTTCGACGCCGCCGCCGTCCGGCTCGCGGACCCCGGCGGCCCCGATGCCTCCCTGGTGCTCGCCGACGACCAGCAGTTCGCCTTCGCCACCCTCGCCCTCGGCTCCGCGCTCGCCCTGCTGCTCTACCCCCACGTCCTGACCGCCGCCTTCGCCGCCTCCGGGCCCGCGGCCCTGCGCCGGGCCTGTGTGGCGCTGCCGGCCTGGACGGCGGTGCTCGCCCTCTTCGGGCTCCTCGGGATCGCCGCCGTCGCCGCCGGGATACGCACCCCCGACGGAGGCGCCGAGTCCGCCGTGCCGATGCTGGTGGACCAGTTGATGCCCGCCCCGCTCGCGGGCCTCGTCCTCGGGGCGATCACCGTGGGGGCGCTGGTCCCCGCGGCGGTGATGTCGGTCGCGGCGGCCACCTCCTTCGTGCGGAACGTGTATGTCGAGTACTTCCACCCCACCGCCACCCCCAAGCGGCAGGTACGGGTCGCCCGGGCGGTCTCCCTCACCGCCAAGGCCGGCGCGGTCGTCTTCGTCCTCGGACTGCGCGACCAGGCCGCCGTCAACCTCCAGCTCCTCGGCGGGGTCTGGATACTCCAGATACTCCCCGCCGTCGTCATCGGCCTCTACACCCGCCGGCTCCACCACCGGGCCCTGCTCACGGGCTGGGCGGCGGGCATGGTGTCCGGTACGGTCCTGGTGGTCCGGGAGGGCTTCTCCCCGGTCGTGCCCCTCGGCTTCGGCGGCCGTTCCGTGGAGATGTACGCCGGGCTCGCCGCCCTGCTGCTCAATCTGGCCGTCGCCGCCGCGGGCACCGCCGTTCTGCGCCGGTGCGGCACACCCGGCGGTCCCGACACCACCTCGCTCGCCGCGCGACCCCATCCGACACCCCGGCCCGAGACGGGAACCAGCTCCCCATGAGACGGACACCACGCGCCACCTCCACCCTCGCCCCGCCGGCGCCACAGCCGGAGGGGGGCGCGCCCGCGGCCGGCGGGCCGGGGCCCGGCACGGACACCGGCCCCGCCGAGCCGGAGCGGGAAGCGGCGCTCGCCCGTCTCTTCGAGCTGCACTACACCTCGATGCTCCGGCTCGCCGCGCTGCTCGGCGCCGACGACCCCGAGAACATCGTCGCCGAGGCCTACTACGAGATCTACCGCAAATGGCGGAAGCTGCGCGACGCCGACCGGGCCGAGTCCTATCTGCGCTCCGTCGTCTGCAATCTGACCCGGATGCGGATACGCCACCTCCAGATCGTCCGCAAGCACGCCGGAGCCCCGCCCGCCGAGTGGACGGCGTCCGCCGAGCACACCGCTCTGCTCCACGACGACCAGCGGGCCCTGATCACCGCCCTGCGGCAGTTGCCGCCCCGGCAGCGCGAGGCTCTCGTGCTGCGCCACTGGATGGGGCTCAAGGAAAGCGAGATAGCCACGGCCATGGGAATCTCCACCGGCTCGGTCAAGACCCACACCGCACGCGGAATCGCCGCGCTCACCCAGGTGCTGGAGCACCGCCGGTGAACGGCCAGGACACCGAGCCGGTCCACGGCCACGGCACCGAACGGCAGTTGCGCGAGGCCATGGAGGCCCTCGCCGGACAGGTGCACCCCGCCCCCGGCGCCTACCGCGCCGCACGGGGGGAGTGGCACCGCCGCGAGCGCAGACGACGGCTGACCCTCACCCTCCTCGTCGCCGTCGTCTTCACCCTGGCCGTCCTCGCCGGGCTCTGGGTGCTGAACTCCGCTCCCGCCGGCTCCGGGGCCGGCTTCGGCGACGAGCGCCCCCCTGCCCCCACGGCCCCGCCGTCCGGCGGCTGAGACCGTGCGGCCCGGGCCGCCGGCGGTCCGTCAGATATCGGCCGCGACCGCGCTGTCGTGCGGCTCCGGCCCCACCACCAGCACACCGGGACCGTCGCCGGTGGCCAGCGAGACCCGCCAGATCCGCCGCTCCCACCCCGGCGGCCAGACCGTGCCCGCGTCCCAGCGGATGCCCTCCAGCCGGACCCCCTCCAGGGCCACGGCGGACAGATCCGCCCCCCGGAAGTCATCACCCGCCTCCTCCGTCTCCACCACCGCCGCCAGCAGCGACTGCGCCGACTGCCCCGCCGCCTCCAGATCGTCGGCGAGATCCCGCGCGACCTCCAGCGCGCCCGTCCAGGGGACCGGGCCGTCACCGAGCCGGGGCAGCAGCTCCGCCTCCAGCAGCCCCCGCGCCCCCCGGGCCGCGTCCATGAGCCGCCCGGCCCGTGCCGCCAGCCGCGCCCGGGCCACCTCCGGATAGTCGTACCCCGTCAGCGCGGGCGGCCGCGGCGGTGCCTGCGGCAGGGAGAGCACGTCCCCGAGCGCCGCCGCCACCCGCGCCGGCACCGCGCCCGACTCCTCGGGAACCCGTCCCTCCTCCAGCCGCGCGACCAGCTCCAGCACGGCCTCCAGCGCACGGCGGACCGTCACCTCCAGCTCCCGGGGCCAGTAGGCCCGCGCCATCCGCAGGGTCTCCTCGCGGTACTTGAGCCGGACCGCCGCCGGATGCCGCATCAGCACACTCCCGCACCCCGCCGAGGGGCCCCGGCGCACCCGGACCTCCTCGCGCACCCGGTCCGCCCGCCGCACCACGGCGGCCAGCGTCCGCCGGTGGGCCGCCGCCAGCAGCCGGCTCAGCGCCAGATCGGGATCGCACGGCTCCGGCGGACCCCCCTGGCTCATCAGCGAGTCGTAGACCGCGATGCCCACCTGCCGGTGCGCGTCCGCCAGCAGCGCGTCGAGCCGGTCACCGCCCCCGTCCGCCCCGCTCATCCGTCCCCCTCCCGCTCCCCGGGCCCGCCCGGATGCCCCCGGCGGAGGCTCGCCTTGAGCGAGGCCCGGGCCCGCGCCAGGTTCTGGCGCACCGCCTCCGGGGTGATCCCCATCGCCCCGGCGCTCTCCTGGGCGGTGAACCCGTCCAGATTCCACGCCATCGCGGCCCGCTGCTTGGCCGGCAGAGCCAGCAGCAGCTCGATCACCCGCTGCTGCTCCGCGCTCAGCTCCGCCGCGTGGGCCGGGGTCTGCCAGTGCGGCGAACGCACATCCGGGACCTCCGCGCACGGGTCCTCGGGCCGCACCTGCTGGCGCAGCCACGAACGCCAGGCCACCGTCCGCAGCCACGCCTTGGGGTGCGCGATGTGGACACCGGGCCGGCACATCTGCGTGAAGGCGTCCTGGGCCGCGTCCTGCGCCTCGTTCCACGACGCCCCGCTCAGCAGCAGAAAACGGACCAGACCCGGGTACTCGGCCTCGTGCAGCTCCTGCGCCAGACCGATACCGGAGGGCGCGCCCTCCGGCACCGGGCGCTGCGGTGACGGCGGCACCGGCACACCGGTCAGCTGCAGTTCAGCGCCCGCCGCGTCCTCCATGAGGGCTCACCCCTGCTCCGCCGAACGGGCCGGTGACACGGAGGCCGACAGCCGCCGGGGCACGGCGCTCCGCACGGTCCGGCTCCGTGAGCTTCTCCATGACGGCCTCCTCCACCAGCCGCTTCACAGCCCGGCGCGCGGACTCCGCCATCCGCCAGACGGCGCCGAGCACCACGACCACCGCCGCTCCTGACACCACCACATCCACAGAAGCCTCCTGACACCCCGCCGCACACCCTGCGCGGCACCGGGGATCTGTAGTGCGCGGGAGAACCGGAAGTGTGACATCGTCCCGCTCCCCGGGACCGGTCCGCCGGTGGCGGCGGCGCGCGTCCGGCGCGAGGGCTGCCCCGGCCACCAGCCGACGGTGCGGAGAGCGAGGATTCCGTCACAGCGGGTGATTCGCCCGGTACGGGTGTCCGCCCGTCCCGGCCGCCGGCCCCCCGGCGGCCGTCCGGGCCCAACCGGTCGGTCAGAGGAGCGGACTGACGGCGTGTCCGGCCGAAACGGAACAGGGATATGCTGCGTGCGGCTCAGGATCTTGTAGGACCGCAGCAGGGTGTGCGGGCTCCGCGGTCCGATGCCGGAAGAGTTGTTCGTGAGCGCCCCGCCGGGAACCTCCGTGACCGCGTCCGCCCGCGCGGCGCTCCTCACCATGGCTTCGGAGGCCTTGTGACCACCCCGCGCCCAGACGTCCACCGCGATGCCCACGCCACCGTGCCGCCCCCCGGCTGCCCCGCGCACAATCTGGGCCCCGACGGGCTGCACCGGCTCTACGGGCCCGTGGCGGAGGGCAATCCCCGGGGGCTGTACGAGATGCTGCGCCGGGAGTACGGTCCGGTCGCGCCGGTGCTGCTCCACGGCGACCTGCCCGCCTGGCTGGTGCTCGGGCACCGGGAGAACCTCGAAGTGATGCGTACGCCGTCGCTGTTCACCCGGGACTCCCGCGTCTGGACGATGTTCCAGCAGGGGCGGGTGGCACAGGACTCCCCGCTGATGCCGATGCTCGCCTGGAAGCCGGTGTGCGTCTTCACCGACGGCGACGAGCACGCCAGGCTCCGGATCGCCGTCACCGACGGGCTCTCGCAGTTCAACCGCCACGGGGTGCGCCGCTATGTCACCCGGCACACGCGTCAGCTGGTGGACGCCTTCGCCGCCACCGGTGAGGCCGACCTCATCCGCGATTACGCCGAGAAGCTGCCGATGCTGGTGATGACCCAGCTCCTCGGCATGCCCGAGGAGAACGGGCCCCGTCTGGTCGAGGCGTCCCTCGACCTGATGAAGGGCACCGAAACCGCCCTGGCCAGCAATGACTTCGTGGTGGAGACCCTGCGCAACCTGGTGCGGCGCAAGGCGGAGCGCCCCGGCCGGGATCTCGCGAGCAGGCTGATAGGCCATGAGTCGGCCCTCACCGAGGACGAGGTGGTCGAGCATCTGCGGCTGGTCCTCGTCGCCGCCAATGAGACGACCGTCAATCTGATCGCCAACACGCTGCGGCTGGTCCTCACCGACCGGCGCTTCCGCGCCAGCCTCTCGGGCGGTCAGATGACCCTGCCCGACGCCCTGGAGCAGGTGCTGTGGGACGCCCCGCCGCTCTCCACGATCCCCGGGCGCTGGGCCATCGGCGACACCGTGCTCGGCGGACGCCAGATCAGGGCGGGCGACCTGTTGATGCTCGGCCTCGCCGCCGGCAACACCGACCCGGAGATCCGGCCCGACCTCTCGGCCCCCGTCCACGGCAACCGCTCGCACCTCTCCTTCAGCAGCGGCCCCCACGAGTGCCCGGGCCAGGACATCGGCCGCGCCATCGCCGACACCGGCATCGACACCCTCCTCACCATGCTGCCCGGACTCGAACTCGCCGTCTCCCACGGCGACCTCGACACCAGCGCTGCCTGGCTGAGCGAGCGCGTCGGCTCCCTGCCCGTGCGGTTCGAGCCGGTCCGCCCGGCCGCCGAGGCCGAGCAGCAGAGCCCGGCCGGCGCGCAGCCGCTGCCCGCGGCGCACTCCCGCCCCGCCCCCGCGTCCGCACCGGCGTCCGGGCGGCGCCCCTGGTGGAAGGCGCGCCGGCGCTGACGCGACCGCGTACCGCACCACGGATGCCGGGGGGAGACGATCCCGCCGGCATCCGGCATTCTTCCGCTCCCCCGGGGCAGAAGTAGAGACGGCAGACTCTGGGAATGGCGCATTCCGGTGAGTACTATGCGGCGTAGTAGTGCAGCCGTATCGTGTGCCGTGCGCCGTCGTACACCTCGCCGCGATCGGATGGCAGGCCGAAGCAGAAGAGGAGTACACGAGTTGTCCGCTGGCTTGCAGCAGATACCCGGCGCCCCCGGCGCGCTGCCGATTCTCGGCCACGCCCTGAAGCTCTGGCGGGACCCGCTCGGCTTCCTCACCTCGCTCCGGCGGACCGGACCCCTGGTCCGGGTCGGCCTCGGCACCCTGCCCGTGTACGTCGCCACCAGCGCCGAACTCATCCACCAGGTCACCGTCGCCCAGTCCCGTTCCTTCGAGAAGGGCCGGCTCTACGACCGGGTCCGCCCGCTCTTCGGCAACGGCCTCGCGAACGCGAACGGCGAACACCACCGCAGCCACCGCCGGCTGATCCAGCCGATCTTCCACCGGACCCGGATCGCCGGCTACACCGAGGTGATGAGCCGGCACGCCACCGCGCTCGCCGCGTCGTGGTCGGACGGCCAGCGCGTCGCCGTCGAGGAGGCCATGAGCGACTACACCATCGCCACCCTCAGCGAGACGATGTTCTCCGGCGACTTCGGGCGCCCCGCCGTCGACGCGGTCCGCCGCGACCTGCCCGTCATCCTGAAGAACGTCCTGGTACGGGCGGCCTCCCCGAAGTTCCTCGACGGACTGCCGATCCGGCCGAACCGGGATTTCGACCGGGCCAGGGCGAGCATGCGGGGCATCATCGACGAGGTGGTGGCCACCACCCGGCGCGAGGGCTGGAGCGGACGGCACGACCTGGTGTCGCTGCTGCTCGACGTCCGGGACGAGGACACCGGCGCCGGACTCACCGACCAGGAGATCGGGGACGAACTCGTCACGATCCTCTTCGCCGGAACCGAGACCACCGCCTCCACTCTCAGCTGGGCCTTCCACGAACTCGCCCGCCACCCCGAGGTCGAGCGCCAGGTGCTGGCCGAGATCGACGAGGTCGTCGGCACCCGCCCCGTCACCTACGACGACGTTCCCCGGCTGACCACGATCCGGCGGGTGCTGGACGAGGCCATCCGGCTGCACGGCGTCACCCTGCTGATGCGCCGCACGACCGAACCGGTCGAACTCGGCGGCTACCGCCTCCCCGCCGGTGCCGAGATCGCCTTCAGCCTGTACGCCGTCCACCGCGACCCGGCTCTTTACCCGGACCCCGACGTCTTCGACCCCGACCGCTGGCTCCCCGGCCGGCGCGAGAGGATTCCGCGCGAGGCGTTCGTCCCCTTCGGCGCGGGCAACCGCAAGTGCATCGGGGAGGCCTTCGCCTGGACCGAGGCGACCATCGCCCTCGCGACCGTCCTGGCCCGCTGGCGGCTGCGCCCGGTTCCCGGCCACACCACCCGCGAGGCGGCGTCGGCGATGGCCCACCCCGACCACGTCCCCATGATCCTGGAGGCGCGGCGGAACTGACACCGGGCCGGCCGCGCCGGGGGAGGCCGCTTCCCCCGCGCTCCGGCACGCTCCTAGGCTGGTCCCGTGAGAGGCCAATTAGGAGAACTCGAAGACGCGGTGATGACCCGGCTCTGGCGGTGGAACCGGCCGGTGACGGTCAGAGAGGTCATGGTGGACCTCCAGCGGGAGCGCCCCATCGCCTACACCACCGTCATGACCGTGATGGACAAGGTGCACCGCAAGGGCCTGCTGCGCCGGGAACTCGACGGCCGGGCCTACCGGTACACGCCCGTCTCGACCCGCGCCCGCCACACGGCGGAACTGATGCACGAGGCCTGGTCCCGGAGCGACGAGCCGGCCGGTGCCCTGGTGGCGTTCTTCGGCGCGATGACCGCCGAGCAGCGCGGCGCCCTCGCCGACGCGCTCCGGTCCGCCGGTGCCACCGGCGGCCGAAGACCCGACCTCAGATCCGGACGACGAGCTTGCCCGCCCTCCGGCCCTCCTCCAGATCCCGGTGAGCGGCCGTGATCTCGTCCAGGGCGTAGACATGGACCGGCCCGAGGGACAGCCGCCCGGCCGCGATCCGGTCCAGCGACTGCTGGAGGACCTCCGGGGGCAGATCGGCGGAGCCGCCGCCGTAGGCGGTCAGCCGGACCCCGCGCGGCAGATACTCGATCGGGTAGAACTCGTGGACGATCCACTGGTTGGAGAGCATGCCGGTGAAACAGACCGTGCCGTGCACCCGGGTGGACGCCAGAGTGTCCGGCAGCGTCGGTGTCCCGACCAGCTCCAGCGCGGCGTCCACTCCCTCGGGGACGATCTCGCGCACCCGCGGCGCGATGGTGCCGTCGTCCACCAGCGGATGATCGACACCGTGCTCCGCGAGCGCACCGGCCCGCTTCGCGGAGCGGGTGGTCGCCAGCACCACCGCTCCGATGTCCTTTGCGAGCGCGGCGGTGGCCAGACCCAGCGCGGAGGTCCCGCCCCGGATCAGCAGGGTCTGCCCCGACCGCAGATCCAGCCCGGTGGTCAGCGAGCCGTAGGCGGTCTGGAGAGTCTCCGGCACCGCGCCCAGCGTCTCCCACGGCAGATCGGACGCGAAGGGGATCACCTGGGCGCGCGGTACGACGGTGTACTCGGCGTAGCCGCCGTCGAAGGTGCGCCCCATGCCCCCCATCACCGTCATGACCTGCTGCCCCGGCCGCAGCACCCCGTCGGGGTCGGCGTCCACCGTGCCCGTCGCCTCGATGCCGAGGACCCGGGGCAGGGTCACCCCCTCGGCAAGCCCCAGCCGGGTGTGCAGCTCGGAGCGGTTGAGGCCGAACGCCCTCACCCTGATCCGCACCCACCCCGGCTCCGGCTCCGGGACCGGCAGGTCCCGGAGCCGGAGATTCTCCGGTGGGCCGGGCTCGTCGAGGACGACAGCCCGCATGGTCTTCTCCGCCACGGAATCTCCCTTGCTTGTCCGCCGCGCCCATCGTGACCCGGCGACCGGCCGCCCCGGGGGAACCTCCGCGCCGGACACCCCCGGACCGCCCTGATGGCCGCATGCCGCGGCCCCGCTCCGGGGACCCGCCCGGCCCGGCGGCGGGTGGCGGCCGGGCCGGTCACCACCGGCCGTGGCGCGGCGTTCCGTGCCCCGGCGTTCTTGCCGACCCGGTGTGCCCGGCCGCATCCTGGGAGCCGGGGAGCCGGACAGGGGATGGAATGACCGAGAACGTCACCGAGACCGACGACCGACCGACACCCGGGAACCGCCCCGACACCGCCTCGGAGTTCGCGCGCATACGCGCCACCGAGTACGGCTACCTCGACGAGACCGGCCACATATATCTCGACCACACCGGGTCCGGCCTGCCCGCCCGGCGGCAACTGCGCGCCCAGGCCGACCGGCTCGCCCGGGGCGTCTACGGCAACCCGCACACCGACAGCCCCGCCTCCACCCCCACCACCGCCCTGGTGGAGCGGGCCAGGGAACGGGTGCTGGACTTCGCCGACGCCGATCCGGCCGAGTACACCGTCGTCTTCACCGCCAACGCCACCGCCGCCTGCCGGCTCGTCGGTGAGGGCTACCCCTTCCGGCGCCGGAGCGCGGAGCTGCTGCTCACCCTCGACAACCACAACTCCGTCAACGGCCTGCGGGAGTTCGCCCGCGCCCGGCGCGCCCCCACCACCTACATCCCCCTCGCCGGTCCCGAGCTGAGGGTCGCCGACGACGACCTCGGACAGGCGCTGCGGGGCCGCAGAGGAGGGCGGGGCCTCTTCGCCTACCCGGCACAGAGCAACTTCACCGGGGTCCAGCACCCCCTGGAGTGGATTCCCCGGGCCCGGGAGCGCGGCTGGCACGTGCTGCTCGACGCCGCCGCGTACGCCGCCACCAACCGGCTGCGGCTCAGCCGCTGGCCCGCCGACTTCACCGTACTGAGTTGGTACAAGGTGTTCGGCTACCCCACCGGCGTGGGCTGTCTCATCGCCCGCACCAGCGCGCTGGAACTGCTGCGGCGGCCCTGGTTCTCCGGCGGCACCATCCAGGTCGTCAGTGCCCAGGGCCAGTGGCACCGGCTCGCCGACGGCGGGGCCGCGTTCGAGGACGGCACGGTCAACTTCCACGCCATCCCGGAGATCTGCACCGGGCTCGACTGGGTCGAGTCCGTCGGTGTCGACGCCATCCACGGCCATGTCGCCCGGCTCACCGGCCGGCTGCTCACGGGCCTCACCCGGCTGCGCCACAGCGACGGCCGCCCGCTGGTACGGCTGTACGGGCCCCGCACCCCCCACCGGCGCGGCGGCACCGTGGCCCTGAACGTGCTGGACGCCCGCGGCCGGATCGTGGACGAGCGGGTGGTCGCCCGGGACAGCACCGCCGCCCGGATCTCCCTGCGGACGGGCTGCTTCTGCAATCCGGGCGCGGGCGAGGCGGCCTTCGCGATCGGCTCACCGGCCCTGCGGCTCACCGGCCGGGACCGCACGGTGGTGACCATGGAGGACTATCTCACCCGGCTCGGCCTGCCGTCGGGCGGCGCCGTCCGGGTATCGGTGGGCCTCTCCTCCAGCCCCCGGGACGTGGACGCGCTGCTGGGGTTCCTGGAGAGCGCCTACCGCGACCGGGAGCCCCTCCCGGACGGCCTGGTCCCGCGCACCAGCTGCTGACGGACCGGAGGAGCGGCCGGGCGCGGGAGTTCAGCGCCCGCCCGCTCCGCCGGCGAGCGGCCGGTGCGGGGTGGGGCACCGCCGCCGGAGCAGCCACCACGCCGCCGCCAGGAAGAGCACCGTGAAACCGCAGAGCAGCAGCCAGCGCGTCCAGGGGGCATGGCCGAAGGTGTCCCCGTACGAGGAGAGCAGCGGCGGGCCCAGCGGGGAGGCTCCCCGGGCCCAGAGCCCCTCCAGATCCACCGCGGCGCCCAGCGCCTCGAACGCCCAGCGATTGGTCATCGCCGCGCTGATCCACTGACCGGCCGACGCCATCAGCGGCGCCGGTACGAACGCCCCCGAGAACAGCACCTGCGGGAAGCAGAGCAGCGGCAGCGTCAGCGCCGCCTGCCCCGGGTCCGAGACCGCCGCCGAGGTGAGCAGCCCCAGCGCGAGACCGGCGGCCGACGCGAGGGCGCTGGTGACGAAGAGCGACCCGTAGACCCCGGGCGCCGCCTCGGGCAGCCGGTCCCCGGCGCGCAGCACGGCGAGCAGCAGCGCGTCGGCGAGCGCCAGCACCGGGAGCAGCAGGGTGACCTTGGCGGCGAGATAGGGGCCGAGCCGCAGGGTGGTGAGGCGCTCCCGGCGGACCACGGCGAGTTCGGCGCAGATCTGGAGCAGGCCGTAGGCGAGTCCGAAGAAGAACGCGCCGAACGCGATCCAGAACAGCACCATCGCCGTGGACGAAGGGCTGGGCCGCGCGGGATCGAAGACCCCCGGCCGGAACAGCAGCGCGAACATCGCCACGATCATCACCGGTGAGCCCACCATGATCGCCGCCGACAGCCGGTCGCGCCGCAGCAGTTCGGCGGAGCGCCGGGTGAGCAGCAGCCACTGGGCGAACGCGCCGGGGCCGGGACGGGGACCGGGGCGCCGCCGTGCGGGCACCCGGGGCAGGGGCGTCGGCTCCACCGCCGGAACGGGCGCCGGGCGCTCCGCCACCGCCGCGTACACCTCGGTGAAATCGGCCGCCCCGAAGTGGCTCAGCACCTCGGCGGGCGGCCCCGCGTGGGCCCGGGAGCCGTCCGGGGCGAGGAAGACGACCTGGTCGCAACGGGCCAGATCGGCGGGGGAGTGGGTGGTCAGCACCACCGTCACGCCGGAGGCCGCGAGTGTGGCGAGGGTGGTCATCAGCCGGCCGCCGGTCGCCGGGTCGAGTCCGGAGGTCGGTTCGTCCAGGAACAGCACCCGGGGGCGGGCCAGCAGCTCCACCGCGATCCCGGCCCGTTTGCGCTCACCGCCGCTGAGCGTGCCCACGGGCTGTCCGGCGACCGGGGTGAGCGCCAGTTCCCCCAGCACCCGGCCGACGGCCTCCGGCGGGGCGCCGCGCAGCCGGGCCGCGTACTCCAGACTGCGCCGCAGGCCGAGGCCCCGGTGGAGGATGTCGTCCTGCGGGACGAAGCCGAACGGCACGGCCGCGGCGGCCGGTTCGAGCCCGTCGTGGCGCACCAGGCCGCCGGTCGGCCGGCGCAGCCCCGCGAGCGTCTCCAGCAGCAGGGTCTTGCCCGCGCCGCTGCCGCCCGCGATTCCCGTGATCCGCCCCGGGGCCACGTCCAGGGTGATCCCGCGCAGCGCCTGCCGGCCGCCGCGCAGCCGCAGCCCCGCCCCCTCGGTCCGGATACGGGCCCCGCGGGCCGCCCCCGGCCCGTCCGCCATCCGCCCGGATTCCGTCTGTCCGGTCTCCGTCTGTCCGGTCTCCGTCACCAGTCCACTCACCGTCCCGGCCGCCCCCGCCCCGGCACCGTACGCGGGGCCCGGCGGCGCCACAGCCCTGCCCTGCCCGCCCGCCGGGCCGGGCACACCTGATGCGCGGGGGCCGGCGGCGAATTCACCCGGGCGGGGTGAGGGCCGGCCCCGGCGGCCCCGGCGAGGAGGGCCCGGGCGCCCGCCGCCGGACCGGATCGGCCTGCGCGGAGGCACGGCGGCGGCCGAGACGGTGCGCCAGGACCGGCGCTTCGCCGCCGGACCCGGCCTCGACGGCGGCACCCGGGCCGCACCGCGTGACCGGGGGCGGTCCGGCGCGCGCCACCGGTCCCGGGCGGGCGCCGCGCTCTCAGACGGCCCCCGGCTCCGGTGGCAGCACCCCCGCCGGGAAGCTCTCCACCCCGACGATCCGGCGCACCCGCTCCGGCTCGATCAGCACACTCACCCGCCGCTCGCCCCGCACCCGCATCTCGAACCGCTCGGTCCCGAGGTACCTCTGCGCCAGCAGATCGATGTCCCGGTCCGCCTCCGGCCCCTCCACGAACCGGACCGCCCGCCCCCGAATCTGCACCCGGTCGTACGGGTCGTCCTTCGCCGCGTGGGAGAGATACACCCGCGGGTCATGGCGGAGATTCCGTTCCTTGACCCGGCCGACGGCGGTGTTGAACAGCAGCAGATCGCCCATGGTGCCGAGCCACATCGGACTCACATGCGGCGCGCCGTCCGGACTGACGGTCGCGACAAACCAGATATGGGCCCCCGTGACCCGCTCCCGGATCTCCGGACTCATCACGCTCATGCGTCACCTCTCGGCCAGACCTGCGGGCCCCCCGCGGCGGCACACCGCCCGGGAGCGTACGACAGCCTCACCCTAGTCACGCCGTCTCCCGCCCCTCCCGGTTTCCGGACGCGGGGACGTGTCCGGGGATGTTAGGGTCTCCGGCATACCGCACCTCATGGCGGCCTCCCCCAAACCGTATTCCCACGGAGGCACTGTCATGTCCGCGTATCCGCATGTGCGCCCCTTCCACCGCGAGGACCGCGACCAGCTCACCACCCTGGTCAACGCGCACGCCGCGGCGGTCGTGCCCGGCGCGACCGTCTCGGTCAACACCGTCCTCAGCAGCCTCGAGCGCTGCCCCGACGAGTACATCACCGACCCCTGGATCGCCGAGCGCACCACCCTCGTCGCCGAGCACCGGCAGCAGATCGTCGGCGCGGCCCATCTGCTGCGCTACCGCAACGACCCCGATGTCGGCGAGGACTACCGGGACACCGGCCACATCGCCTGGTTCGTGCACAACCCCGGCGCCTTCGCCGGACCGGACGGCGAACACCCCGCCGATCTGCTGATGGCCGCCTGCCTCGCCCAGCTCACCCGCTGGCATGTCCGCGCCCGCCACACCGACGGACAGCTGCCCGCTCCCGGTGTCACCGGAGTCCCCGAGCAGTGGCCCCATGTGCGGGCCGTGCTGGAGCGCGCCGGTTTCGTCCACACCGGGCACACCGAGATCCTGCTGATCGCCGCGGTCGCGGAGCTGCCCGCGCCCGGTCCGGCCCCGCTGCCCGGGCTGACCCTCCACCGGACCCTCGGTGACCTGGGCACCCGGCTCACCGCCCGGCTCGCCGGCGAGCCCGTCGCCCATGTCGAGCTGGACACCACCCTGGAGCGCCCCGAGCGGCACGCCCGCTCCGGCGGTGTCGCCGACATCGCCGATCTCGTCCTGCCCGACGACCCGCACCCGGGACTCCTCGGCTGGCTCCTCGGCGAGGCGGGCCGCTGGCTGGCTCTCTGCGGCTGCGACCGGGTCCTCGCCTACGCGGACGAGAGCGACGCGGGCGCTGAGGGCGGTGAGATCGCCGCGCTGACCGCGCACGGCTTCCACGAGCTGACCCGGACCGCGCGCGGCTGGGAGCACCGCCCCGCCCGACCGGCACCCTCCGGCCCTGGGGGAGTCCGGGCATGACGAAGGCCCCCGGCGGCGGCAAGGCCAGGGACACCGCCGCCGGGGGCCTTCGGGTTCAGAAGGTGCTCAGAGGGTGTTCAGAACATGTGTTCAGAACGGGGGCTCAGAGGGTGCTCCGAGGTCGTCCGGATCAGCAGGGACCGAGGTCCTGCCAGACACCCCACTGGCCGGTGGTGCCGGGCTCGTCGCCCTTCGTCCACCACTTGGCCTTCCAGTTGCGGGACTTGTGCGAGACGGTCACTCCGGTGCCGAACTCCCCGGCCGCGCTCCACGCCGGCGCGGTGCAGGTGCCACCGGGACCGCCCGGTCCACCCGGGCCGCCGTCGCCCGGCTCGACCAGCTTCACCCCGCGCGCCAGGTCGGCGGCGATGGCGTACGACTTGCCGCCGAAGGTCACCGTCCAGTTGGAGGGGGTCGAGGTCGGCGAGTAGTAGACGAAGTCCAGCTCGACGGAGGCGCCCGGGGCCAGCGACTGCCAGGCCGGCAGCTTCAGCGAGGCCCGGTGGAAGTCGCCCTTGAGACCGCCCACATTGGGACCGGTGTGGTCGCTGCGGATGATCGAGGTGCCGAAGCCGGACTGGTCCTTGGCGTTGCCGGGGGCGGAGGTCGCGTAGTCGAACTGGAACTCCGTGCCGCCGGGCAGAGCCGTCTTGGTGTTGTTGGTGATCTTCAGCTTGGGGCTGATCGGGTAGTTGGAGTCGCCGAGGGCGAACTGCCCGAAGTCGACGTCCACATTGACCGCCTCGGCGGGCAGCGCGATGTTCGACTTCTTGTTGCCGTAGCCGGCGGCGGCCTTGTACTTGTCGTACATCAGCGTGGTCAGCGTGTCGCCGGGCTCGTACTGGCCCTTGGCCGCGTTCCAGCGGTAGTCGCCGGCCAGCTCCCAGATCATGGTGCCGCCGATGCCCTTGGACACCACATAGTCGGCCTTGGCGGCGATGGACTGCTCGTCCTCGGTGGAGAGGAAGACCTTCTTCTCCGCGTTCCACAGCCACGGCGCGACCAGCGTCGAGTCGTACTTGCGGGCGTAGGTGCCGGTCAGCCGGGTGTTCGCGGGGAGACCGAACTTGGTGACGTAGTCCCCGACGATCCCCTTCTCCAGGTTCTTGGCGTGCCACATCGGGTTGAAGCCCGCCGGGGCCTCCCGGCCCGTGGTGTCGGTCTCGTGCCAGATGTTGTCGATCCCGACCGCGCCGTCACCGCACTTGGTCAGTCCCGACCCGGCGGGGCAGCTCGTGGCGGCCGACTTGCCCCACAGCCCGTCGGTGCCGCCCTGGACGTTCTTCCAGCCGCGCGAGTAGTACGGCAGACCGATGTTGATGCGGCCGGCCGGCATCGAGCCGCGGAAGTAGTGGTAGGCCCAGTCGGTGTTGAGATAGCCGATGCCGCCGTACTGGGCGGTGGAGTACACACCCGCCCCGGCCAGCTCGGAGTCCTTGCCGTCGTCGAAGAGGGCGGCGTTGGGGCCGACGTGCTCGTTCCAGGTGCCGTGCAGGTCGTACGACATGATGTTGACGTAGTCCAGGTACTTCTGGATCTGGAACGTCTCCATGCCGCGCAGCAGATACCCCGAGGAGGGCGCGGCCACGGTGAGCAGGTAGTGCTTGTTGTCGGCGGCACCCGCGCGGTCGAGCTTCTCGCGGAGCGTCTTCATCAGCACGGAGTAGCTCTTGACCAGACCCGCGCGCCGCCCGTTGGCGATCTGCCAGTCGAGCGGGTTGCCGGCGTCCTTCATCGTGGTCGGGTACTCGTAGTCGACGTCGACGCCGTTGAAGCCGTACTTCTTCATGAACTCGACGGCCGAGTCGGCGAAGGTGTTGATGCCGGCGTGGTTGACCGAGCCGTCGGGGTTGGTGGTCATCGAGTAGAAGCCGCCCGAGTCCACCCGCTTGCCGTTGTCATCGGTGTAGCCACCGGTGTCCGACCAGCCGCCGACGGAGATCAGCGTCTTCACGTTCGGGTACTGCTTCTTGTACTTCGTCAGCAGATTGAAATGGCCCTTGTAGGGCACCGCCGGGTCCATCTCGGCCCCGGGGACGCCGGGGAAGGTCATCCCGGTGGAGGGGTTGTTCGGGCCGTCCTTGCCGACGGACAGCTTGTTCGCCCCGTCGATGGCCCCGAACGCGTAGTTGATGTGGGTGATCTTGTCCCACGGGATGTCGGAGGCGAGGTAGGCGGGCCGGCCGTCCTTGCCGGTGCGCCAGCTGGCGAAGTAGCCGATGATGCGGCGCTGGTGGTCGGCGCCCATCTTCTCGCGGCCCTCGGTGTCGTAGACCGAGCAGTACGGGACGTCGACGCCGGGCGTCGCGTAGAGACCGTCGGGGCGACAGGACTCATGCGGGACCGCGGCCTGGGGCGCGGGGGCGGCCTGGGAGACGCCCGCGGAGAGCGAGCCGGTCAGCAGCGCGGCGACGGCCGCGCCTGCCGCGAACAGCGTCGCTCTGGTACGGATGGGGGACAGCACGGTCTGATCCTCCTGGTGGGGGGCCCAGTCGCCCGGGGGGCGCTGGGGGTGATCTGCCTCGCTCGACATGCGTGGGGGTGGAGCGTGTTGGTCCCCGGGTGTGCGCACACCCGGAACCGAATCCGCGGAGGTGACGCAGAGATTAAAAGGACTAGACCAGCACGTCAATAGGTCCGGACCAGGCGAATCGGGGTCGGCGAAGCCGCAGGTGAGCGAAGATGGACGCCGGGGGAGAGGGGGCCGCGCACCGGCTCGGACCGCCGCCGTGCCGCCCCGGCCCCCGGTGAAGAGCACCACCTGCGACGATCAAGGAAAAGGGATTTCCGAATGACCCCTGCCGAACCCGGCCGGCCGTCGATACCCGCCGACGGCCACACCGTGATCCAAGTCCGGGGAGCCCGGGAGAACAATCTGCGGAACATCGACATCGATCTGCCCAAGCGCCGCCTCACCGTCTTCACCGGGGTCTCCGGCTCGGGCAAGTCGAGCCTGGTCTTCGGGACCATCGCCGCGGAGTCCCAGCGACTGATCAACGAGACCTATACCGCCTTCATCCAGTCGTTCATGCCGAGCCTGGGCCGTCCCGATGTCGACGGGCTGCACAATCTGAGCGCGGCGATCGTCGTGGACCAGGAGCGGATGGGCGCCAACTCCCGCTCCACGGTGGGCACCGCCACCGACGCGTACACCATGCTGAGGATCGTCTTCAGCCGCCTCGGAACCCCGCACATCGGCACCTCCGGCGCCTTCAGCTTCAATCTGCCCGAGGGCATGTGCCCCCGCTGCGAGGGGCTCGGCGAGGCCTCCGAGATCGACATCGACCAGCTGGTCGACCGCGACAAGTCGCTCAACGAGGGCGCGATCACCGTCCCCGGATACGCCGTGGACTCCTGGCCCTGGTCGGTGATGGTCTCCGCCGGCTTCCACGACCCCGACCGCAGGCTCCGTGACTTCACCCCCCAGGAGTGGGAGGACCTCCTCCACAAGCCGCCGGTCAAGGTCAAGGTCGGCACCAGCAACCTCACCTACGAAGGGCTGGCGGCCAAACTCCAGCGGACCTGGCTCGTCAAGGACCGCGAGGCGCTTCAGCCGCACATCCGGGCCTTCGTCGACCGTGCCGTCGTCTTCACCCGCTGCCCCGAGTGCGAGGGCACCCGCCTCACCCGGGCCGCCCTCTCCTCCCGCGTCAATGGAGTCAACATCGCCGAGTGCTCGGCGATGCAGATCAGCGATCTCGCCGAGTTCGTCCGCGGTGTCGACGACCCCGGTGTCGCCCCGCTGCTCGCCGGCCTCCGGCACCTCCTGGAGTCCCTGACCGAGATCGGGCTCGGCTATCTCAGCCTCGACCGGCCCGCCTCCACCCTCTCCGGCGGCGAGGCCCAGCGCGTCAAGATGGTGCGCCACCTCGGTTCCAGCCTCACCGATGTGACCTACGTCTTCGACGAGCCGACCATCGGGCTGCACCCGCACGACATCCAGCGCATGAACGACCTCCTGCTGCTCCTGCGCGACAAGGGCAACACCGTGCTCGTGGTCGAGCACAAGCCCGAGGTGATCGCCATCGCCGACCATGTCGTGGACCTCGGGCCCGGCGCGGGCGAGGGCGGCGGCGAGATCTGCTTCAGCGGCACCGTCGCCGGACTCCGTGCCTCCGGCACGCTCACCGGCCGCCATCTGGAGCACCGGGCCCGGCTGCGGGAGCGGGTGCGCCCGCACCGGGGGCAGCTCTCCATCAAGGACGCCGATCTGCACAACCTCCGGGACGTCAGCGTGGACATCCCCACCGGGGTGCTCACCGTCGTCACCGGAGTCGCGGGATCGGGCAAGAGCTCGCTGATCCACGGCTACCTCGCCGACCGGGAGGGCGTGGTCGTCGCCGACCAGTCCCCGATCCGGGGCTCGCGCCGCTCCAACCCGGCCACGTACACCGGACTGCTCAATCCGATCCGTACCGCCTTCGCCAAGGCCAACGGCGTGAAGGCCGCCCTCTTCAGCGCCAACTCCGAGGGTGCCTGCCCGAAGTGCAACGGGCTGGGGCTCGTCTACACCGACCTCGCGATGATGTCGGGTGTCGCCTCCCCGTGCGAGGAGTGCGAGGGGAAGCGGTTCACCTCCGAGGTGCTCACCCATCTGCTGCGCGGCAGGAACATCAGCGAGGTCCTCGGGATGTCGGTGGCGGAGGCGCACGCCTTCTTCCCGACCGGGCAGGCGCACACCATCCTCGGGCGGCTCACCGATGTCGGGCTGAGCTATCTGCGGCTCGGTCAGCCGCTGAACACGCTCTCCGGCGGCGAGCGGCAGCGCCTCAAGCTGGCGATCCACATGGCCGAGAAGTCCTCGGTCTACATCCTCGACGAGCCGACCACCGGACTCCACATGGCCGATGTGGACAAGCTCCTCGCCCTGCTCGACCGGCTGGTCGACGAGGGCAACACGGTCGTCGTCATCGAGCACCACCAGGCCGTGATGGCCCACGCCGACTGGCTGATCGACCTCGGTCCCGGCGGTGGCCACGACGGAGGACAGGTGGTGTTCACCGGGACGCCCGCCCAGCTCGTCGCGGACGCGGAGACACTCACGGCCCAGCATCTGCGCGCCTATGTGGGAGAGCCGGCCGGCTGAGCCCCCGCCCGGCCGCCCGGTGTCCGCGGGGTCCTCGGGGCCCTCGGGGCCTTCCCCCGCGGGCACCGGCCGGGGGGTGCGCCCCAACGGCCGGCGCGGCGGCCCGGAGACCGCCGCCCGCGGCTACGGAGCCGTTCCGGCGGGCCGCCCCGCTCCCGCCATGAACCGCCACACCAGCCCGTGGCCGAGCAGCACCAGCAGGCTCAGCAGGATCGCCTCGGCCTGGATCGGCCTGAGGCCGATGGCGCCCGCGATCCCGGGCGCCAGCCCCACCACCGCGATCAGCAGATAGACGGCCGCCGCACCCAGCTGGGGCAGTACCAGCGAGGGGAAGGCACCCTCCCGGGACCCCATCCCCAGCAGCCGCAGCGTCGACAGACAGCCCACCACCGAGATCACCACGAAGCTGGCCCGCCAGATCCCCGGTGTCCCGCCCCCTCCCACCTGCGCGAACAGCCCCATCAGCGCGGGCAGCAGAAAGGAGAGGTAGACCCCGCCCACCACGCGCCGCCGGGCCGGTTCGCGCAGCCACTCCTCATGGTTCTGCACCACGTTCCACCAGAGGCCGACCAGGGTGAAACAGGTGGCCGAGAAGAGCGCGTAGAACGTACTGACATCCACCGGGCCTCCTGCGTCGGGCGCCGCGCCGTCCCGGGCGGCACCCGCCGAGCGTCCCATGCCGGTGCGCCCACCGTGGTGGACCGACACCCCGGGCGTACGGGACGGGGCCGCCGCGCGGTCAGCCGCGCGGGCGCAGCAGCGCGAGGAAGTCGCGGAACGCGTCCGGCATGTCGACGGCCTCCGGGTCCAGCAGCCACTGGTACTGGAGCCCGTCCATCACCGCCGTCAGCAGGGGAGCCGCCTGCTCCGGGGTGAGGCCGCCGGCCAGCTCCTCGCCGTACTCCGCGCGCAGCACCTGGGCCATCTGCTCGCGCACCTGGCCGTACCGGCGGGTGAAGTACTCCCGGGCGGGATGGCCGTCCGTGACGCTCTCGCCCAGCAGCGCCGAGAAGGTCTGCACGATGCCGCCCCGCATCGCGTTGTACTCCACGAGGGAGGCGAGCAGCTCCAGCCGCCAGGCGCCCGGGGAGCGCGCGGCGGCGCCGGTGTCCCACTGGTCGCGCTCCTCCAGAACGGCGACGAGCAGCGCCTCCTTGGTGGGGAAGTAGTGCAGCAGGCCCTGCTGGGTGAGGCCGACCCGCTCGGCGACCGCGCCCAGCGACGCGCCCCGGTAGCCGCGCTCCGCGATCACTTCGAGGGCGGCGCGGAGAATCTCCGCACGCCGCTCCCCGCTTCTGGCCCTGGCCATCACCCTCGGTCCCTCTCCCTCGCACCCGCGACTCCCTGCCGAAAGGACCGTACGTCATCGGAAATATTACAGACAGATAACAAACCCTACCGGTCTACAGGTAATCGGGCCACCATGGCACCACGACACCGTTCCCGCACCCGCAGAAGGAGACACGGCCGTGGCCGACACCCCCGCACCCGCCCCCGCGCCCGACCACGCCGAAGCCGTCGAGACCGCCCTCGGGAAACTCGGCCTCGACGCCAAGGCCGCGCTCCTCGCCGGGCAGGACATGTGGTCCCTCCCGGCCCTCCCGGAGATCGGACTCGCGTCCCTGGTCATGTCGGACGGTCCGGTGGGTGTCCGGGGCACCCGGTGGAGCGCCGACGACCCCTCGATCGCCCTGCCGTCCCCCACCGCGCTCGCCGCCGCCTGGGACCCCGCCCTGGCCCGCCGGACCGGACGGCTCCTCGCCCAGGAGGCCCGCCGCAAGGGGGTCCACGTCCTGCTCGCGCCCACCGTCAATCTGCACCGCTCCCCCCTCGGCGGGCGCCACTTCGAGTGCTACTCGGAGGACCCGTACCTCACCGGCGAGATCGGCACCGGCTATGTCCTCGGTGTCCAGGACGGGGGAGTGGGCACCACCGTCAAACACTTCACCGGCAACGACGCCGAGACCGACCGCTTCACCGTCGACAACCTCATCGCCCCGCGCCCCCTGCGCGAGCTGTATCTGGCGCCGTTCGAGGCCATCGTGAGGAACGCCCACCCCTGGGGCATCATGGCCGCCTACAACCAGGTCAACGGCTCCACCATGACGGAGCACCGCTATCTCCAGAACGCCGTGCTGCGCGGCGAATGGGGCTTCGACGGCTTCATCGTCTCCGACTGGCTCGCCGCCCGCTCCACCGCCGGAGCCCTCACCGGCGGACTCGACGTCGCCATGCCCGGCCCGCGCACCGTCTACGGCGAGGCGCTGGCCGCCGCCGTCCGCGACGGCCTGGTCCAGGAGTCCGACGTGGACACCGCCGTGCGCCGGGTCCTGCTCCTCGCCGCCCGCGCCGGCCTGCTCGACGGGGCGGAACCGGCCGTCACCGAACCCCCCGCCCGCATCGACGGCCAGGCCCTGGCCCGCGAGATCGCCCACCGCTCCTTCGTCCTGCTCCGGAACACGGCCGTGCCCGGCCGCGCCGCCGCGCTGCCCCTCGACCCCGCCCGCACCGGCCGGATCGCCCTCATCGGCGCCGCCGCCCGCGACGCCCGCGTCCTCGGCGGCGGCTCCGCCACCGTCTTCCCCGAGCGGGTCGTCTCCCCGCTCGCCGGCCTCGCCGCCGTACTGCCCCCCGCGGACCTCACCTACGCGGTCGGCGCCGACCCCCACGACGAACTCGGCCCCGCCGGAACCGGCTTCACCCTCACCGCGATCTGCCGCGACCGCGCCGGCCGGACCATCGGCGAGGCCACCCTGCCCGGCGGCCACGTCCAGTGGATCGGCGCCGACCTCCCCGCCGGAGTCACCCACGAGACCCTGCACTCCGTGGAGATCCGGGGCCGGTACATCCCCCGCGAGAGCGGCGAGCACACCTTCGGCACCCGGGGCATCGGCGCCTTCCGGCTCACCGTCGGCGACCGGGTCCTGTGGGACGGCGCCCAGCCGATGGGCGACGAATCCGACCCCTTCGGCGCCTTCTTCGGCGCCCCGCGGGAGCGCGCCCGCGTCCCCCTCACCCGGGGCGAGCCCACCACGGTCTCGCTGCGCCATGTGATCGACAGCACCGTCGGGACACCGATGCCCGCCGTCGTCTTCTCCCTGCTGCACGCCGAACCCCGCCGTGACGCCGACGAGCTGATCGCGGAGGCCGTCGAGGCCGCCCGCGCGGCCGACACCGCCGTCGTGGTCGTCGCCACCACCGAGAGCGTGGAGTCCGAGGGCTTCGACCGCGCCGGTCTGTCGCTCCCCGGCCGCCAGAACGACCTGGTGCGCGCGGTCGCCGCCGCCAACCCGGACACCGTCGTGGTCGTCAACGCCGGCTCCCCGGTGGAACTGCCCTGGCGCGAGGAGGTCGCGGCGATCCTGCTGACCTGGTTCCCCGGCCAGGAGGGCGGCGCCGCGCTCGCCGATGTCCTGCTCGGCGCCCGGGAGCCCGGCGGCCGGCTCCCCACCACCTGGCCCGCCGCCCTCGACGACGCACCCGTCACACGGGTCGTCCCGTCCGACGGCGCACTGCCCTACAGCGAGGGCCTCTTCATCGGCTACCGCGGCTACGACCGGGCCGGTACCGTCCCCGCGTACCCCTTCGGCCACGGCCTCGGCTACACCACCTGGGCGTACGAATCCCTGGAGGCCCGCCCCGGCGCCGTCCGGGTGCGAGTGCGCAACACCGGTGCCCGGACCGGCCGGGAGACGGTGCAGATCTATCTCGCGCCCGCCCCCGGGGGCCCGCACGAGCGTCCGCTCCGCTGGCTGGCGGGCTTCGCCTCCGTCGAGGCCGCGCCGGGGGAGACCGCCGAGGCCGAGATCGTCCTGTCCCGCCGCGCCTTCGAGATCTGGGACGAGTCCGGCCACTCCTGGGAGTTCGTCCCCGGTCCGTACGAGGTCCACGCGGCACACGCGCTCGACGACGCGCGCCTGACCACCACCCTGGAGGTCTGAACCCGCGCCGCCGTGCCCCGGGAACCCGGGGCACGGGCCGCCAACCGGCGTTCGCCCGGGGGCCGGTGACCGCGTGGTGGGCCGTACGGGATACTGGAGCACCACACACCAGGAGGCAGAACGCGTGAACGGCGACATATCCGGCAAGCGGCAGGAGTCCGGGCTCGACACCTCCCTGCCGCACTCGGCCCGGATCTGGAACTACTGGCTGGGCGGCAAGGACAACTACCCCGTCGACCAGAAGGTGGGGGAGGAGTTCCGCGCGTTCTTCCCCGGCGTCGTCGATCTCGCCCGCGACTCACGGGCCTTCCTCGTCCGGGCCGTCGACCATCTGGCCCGGGAGGAGGGCATCCGGCAGTTCCTGGACGTCGGCACCGGCCTGCCCACCGCCAACAACACCCACCAGATCGCCCAGCGGGCGGCCCCCTCCTCGCGCATCGTCTACGTGGACAACGACCCGCTGGTCCTGGCCCACGCCAGGGCCCTGCTGGTGGGAACCCCGGAAGGCGCCACCGACTACATCGACGCCGACCTGGGCGACCCCGCGGCCATCGTCGAACAGGCGGCGCGGACCCTGGACCTGGCCCGGCCCGTCGCCCTCACCCTGATGCAGGTCGTCGGGCACATCGCCGACCACGGCGAGGCGCGGTCGACCGTGCGGGCGCTGATGGACGCGCTGCCGTCGGGCAGCTATCTGGTGTTCAACGACAGCGTCGACACCAACGAGGCCAACGCCGCCGCCACCCGCCGCTACAACGACAGCGGCGCGGCCCCCTACCATCTGCGCAGCCCCGAGGAGATCGCCGGGTTCTTCGACGGCCTGGAGCTGCTGGAGCCGGGGGTCGTACCGCTGGACCGCTGGCGCCCCGACCCCGCCGAGGACACCCCCCGGGACGAGGTCATCGCCCTGGGCGGGGTCGGGCGCAAGCGCTGACACGGCGGGCCCGGCGCTCAGCCCCTCCCCGTCCCCCGGTGGTTCAGCAGCACCGGCAGGGCGGCGACGTCATTGGCGATGAACGAGCGCTGGAACCCGAGCGACCGGGGATCGCCCGCGAGGGCGATCCCCGGGAACCGCGCGAACAGGGCGGGCAGCGCCACCCCGGCCTCCAGACGCGCCAGAGGGGCCCCGAGGCAGTAGTGCACCCCGTGCCCGAACGCCAGATGCTCCTTGTCCGCGCGGTCCAGGTCGAAGGCGTCCGCGTCCCGGTGGACACCGGGATCGCGGCCGTGCGCCCCGAAGGCCACGAGCACCGCGTCACCGGGCCGCAGCACCACCCCCTCACCGAGGTCGATGTCCTCCGTTACCCACCGCAGCGGCAGATGCATCACCGCCGCGTGCAGCCGCAGGGTCTCCTCGATCGCATCGCCCCACCGCCCCGGATCGGCGCGTACGGCATCGAGCTGCCGGCGATCCGTCAGCAGCGCCCGCACGGCCTGGCCGATGAGGGCGATCGTGGTCTGGCTCCCGGCTCCGAGCATCAGAATCAGCGTGGAGACCAGCTCCTGCTCGCTGAGCCGGTCCGCACCGCCCTCCCGGGCCGCGAGCAACAGGGAGGTCATGTCCTCACCGGGCTCCCGGCGCCGGAACGCGACCAGCGCCTTCATCGTGGCCATCAGCCCGTCACGGACGGCCGCGGCGTCCTCCTCGCTGACCCCCGTCGCCGCCACCCGCTCGAAGACCCGCAGCACCTCGGGGCGCTGATCCTCCGGTACCCCGAAGAGATCACAGATCACCCGGGTCGGCACCGGATAGCTGAACAGGGCCCGCAGATCCACCGGTTCATCGCCCGGCCGCTCCTCCAGCGCGTCGAGCAGACCGTCCACGACGGCGGTGACCCCCGGCCGCATCGCCTCGATCCGGCGGGGTGAGAACGCGGGGCCGATCAGCCTCCGCAGCCGGGTGTGGTCGCCGCCCTCGGAGGTGAACATGGACTCGGTGTCCACCCACGGGAAGAGCCAGGACACCCGCCCAGGCCGGTACCCGGGCACGGCCGCCCGCGCGTCCCGGGAGACCCCCCGATGCGTCAGCAGCCTTCTGACCACGTCCCCCCGGGAGACGGACCAGGCCGTCACCCCTTCGGGCAGCCCGACACGGACGGCGGGCCCCGCCGCACGGAGCCGGTCGACCTGCTCGTACAGATCCGGGCCGCCGTCGCTGCCGAGCGGCACGGGGGCGCTGGTGCCGGAACTGGTCATGCTCATCCTCCTGTGGCGGTGCGCGGACCGGTGACGCGCACCACGATCCGCCCTGCGCGGCGCCACGTCCACGCCTCCGCGCGCGGGCGGCCGGCCATCGCCCCCGGACGCCCATGAACCCCCGTCACCCGGTGTCCAGCACCGCCGCGTTCGTCGTAAAAGGCGATGGAATTCACGGATGAAACGCCCATGCGGCCTAATTATGTCGCCCAATTGCTCCACATCAGGGGTGCCCGCACCGTCGTTATTCGGAATATGACGACAACAAAGAGCCCGGCCATGGCGGCCTCCCGCCGTGCGATCGCCCCCGACGCGGTGAGGATGGGACAGTGGGCATTTGTCCCCGGCATGGACCGTTCCGTGCCGGACGGCGGTCACGCCTCGCTCCAGTACGGGGGCCGCTGTGTCGAACTCAGATACTCGTCCTCCGTGGTGGAGGACCTGCTGACGACCATCGGCCGGCTTCAGGACGAGTTCGCCCGGCGCTCCGGCACCGGGTACGCGCCGTCCGCCGCCAGCCGTGACGAATGGACGGGGAATATCGTCCATGTATGAGGAGTACGACCCCTACGGTTCACCGTCCCCCCACCCCGATCAGCACGGTTACGTTCCCTGGGAGGAAACGTATGTGCCCTCCCCGGTGGAATCCGTCGCCGCATATCAGCCGATGGGCCCGCCGGTCATGGAGACTCTCGACGGGGTGTGGGACCCCACCGAAGAGCTGGAGCAACTGCTCCAGAACTCCGGAGTCCATGAATTCGACGGACTCCCCGGCCACGGCCGGAAACCGGAACCAATGGACGTGCCCCTGCGCACGGGGCTCCTCGGGCCGCCCGCCGAGGCACCCCCCAGACCACCGGCCCCGCACCGCCGGCGGCGCCGGCCGCCCAACCGGGGTCCCAAGTTCCTGCTCGCGCGGGCGATCAGTTTCTCGATCGCCGCGCTCGCCGCCGTCATCGTCTCCATGGTCAGCGTGCTCGGCGGGATGGTGGCCCTGGACCCGCTGCGGAGCATCGCCGACCCCCGGCTGCCCCAGACCCTGATCCACTGGTGGCCGCTGCTGGTCTACGGCCCCTGGATCGTCGCCTCCCTCTCCATCCTGCGGGCCTCGCTCCACCGCCGCCGGGCCGTGCACTCCTGGTCCGTGGTCCTCATCTTCTCCACGGTCGCCACACTGCTCTGCATCACCCAGGCGCCCCGGACCCTCACCGCCGCGGCCGCCGCCGCGCTGCCGTCCATCGCCGCGCTCGCCTGCTTCCAGCAACTGGTCCGGCTCATCACCATGGTCCGGCCGCCGCGCCAGGTCACCGCGCGGCACCGGCACACCGTTCCCCCGCCTCCGCCACCGGCCGACCGCCGCCCGGCCGGTGACCACCCGGTCAAGCCCCAGACCCCCGTCCGCGCACCCCTGTCCGAGCCGGACCGGACCATCCAGCTCCGCAGACCCCCCGAACAGGGCGCCTTCCCCCGCCGCCCGCAGACCCGGCACGGCGAATTCCTGTAGCCGGCCCCGCCGAACGGCCGCGCCGCGGCCGGGTCCCCCCTCGTGCCCGGCGGGAGGAAGCGGCCGCGCGCGCCTCCGGCGGCACCGGACCCGGCGGCTCGGGGACGGACGACCTCTCCCCGGGCGCCGATCCCCCGGCCCGGAGGGGCCACGGCGGCCGGTCCGCAGGCCACGGCCCGGAGGGCGACGAGGCCCGTCCCCGGACCACGGCCCGGAGGGTGGTCAGGCCCGGTCACGGCGCCCGGCCGGTCACGGTGATCGCCCGCACCGGACACAGCCGTACCGCCTCCCGCACCCGGTGCTCCTGGCGCGCCGCCGTCCAGGACGGGAGCAGTTCGCTCAGCCCGTCGTCGTCCTGGGTGAACACCTCGGGCGCGGTGAGCGCGCACATGCCCGCCCCGATGCAGACCTCCCTGTCCACCTCGACGCGCAGACCCTCCCGGCTCTCCGCCGCGCCGCCGGTCACCAGGCGACCGGCAATTCCAGCATGCCCTGCAGGGTGTCGCCGGGTTTGAACGGGACCTGGTCGGCGGGGACGGTCAGCCGCAGCCCCGGCAGCCGCACGAACAGCGACCGCAGGGCGATCTCCATCTCGGCACGGGCCAGATTCTGCCCCAGGCACTGGTGCACTCCGTAGCCGAAGCCGATGTGGTGGCGCGCCGCGCGGCTCCAGTCCAGGGCGTCCGGCGCCGGGAACGCGTCGGCGTCCCGGTTGATCATCGAGGTCGCGAACACGACCCCGTCGTCCGCCCGGATCGTCCCCCCGCCCTCGACCTCGATGTCCTCGACCGCCACCCGCAGCATGCCGTCCGCGATCGACAGAAACCGCATCAGCTCCTCGATCGCCGCCGGCATCAGCGACTCGTCCGCCCGGAGTTCGGCGAGTCGCTCCGGATGCTGGAGCAGGGTGAAGACCCCCAGGGAGATCATGTTCGCGGTGGTCTCATGTCCCGCGATGAGCAGGATGATGGCCAGGCCGATCAGTTCCTCGCGGTCCAGCGGGCCCGCCGCCCGCCCGCGCCGGATCAGCTCGTCGAGCAGCCCGTCGCCGTCGCAGGGGCCGGCGGCCCGTTCGTCGATCAGCCCGCCCATGTACGCGTCCAGCCGGTCCCGTGCCCGCACGCTGTCCTCGCCGGACCGGCCGCGCAGCAGGATGCGGGACTGCTCCTCGAAGAAGTCGTGGTCCGCGTAGGGGACTCCGAGGAGGTCGCAGATCACCATCGACGGCACCGGCAGGGCGAAGGCGCCCACCAGTTCGGCGGGCGGCCCCTTCTCCACCAGCTCGTCCAGCAGCCGGTCCACCGTCCGCTGGATCGCCGGCCGGAGCGCGGCCACCCGCTTGAGGCTGAAGCCGGGGATGAGCATCCGGCGCTGGGCGTTGTGCTCGGGATCGTCGACCCCGAGCAGCGCGACCCGGCGCGGGCCGATGGCGGCGATACGCGGATTGGTGACCGGGAAGGACCGGTGCTCCCGGTCGCTGGACAGCCGGGGATCGGTCAGCAGCTCTCGCGCGAGCGCGTGGCCGGTGACCGCCCACACCGAGCGGCCGTCGTAGAGCGATACGCGGCTGATCGGCCCCGCCGCGCGCAGGGGTTCGTAGGCCGTGGGAGGGGTGTAGGGGCAGGCGCGGCTCTGGGGGAAGGCGACGGTGTCCGACAACGGGGGCCTCTCAGAGGTGGGAGTCCGATGTGCCGCTTCATTACATGCCTCGGGCACCTAACCGTCTACGCGTAGTTCGGCCAAATCCCCCGACCCGGGGCGAAATGTACGTCCGAGCGGCCCACCGAACGGAGAGGCGTACGCGAACCTCCGCCGCGGCGGTCCCGGGCCGGCCGGCACCGCCGGGGTGCTACGGCGGACCCCCGGGCAGGACGGCGGAGTGGTCCCGCGGACGGCGGGGCGACGAGCGGCAGGGCAGGACGAGATGTCTCGCCCAGCGCGCCCGCGCCTCGCCGGCCGTCGCCGCCGGGAACCCGAACTGCTCACCGGCCCCGGGCCAGCCGCACCAACAGGCCACGTACCAACCGGAACAGGGGGCCGTGAGCCGGGTCAGCGAAGGCCGGTGCTCGGCGAGAATCAGCTGCGCGTGCCCGGCCCGGCGGCCCGGAGCCGGCGCGGTGCCGCAGAAATGCATCTCGGACTCGTCCGCGGTCCACAGCCACCCCCGCTTCCACACATACGCCTTCGCCCTGCGCTCCGTGGTGTACGGGGTGCGCAGCACCGCCGTACAGCCCGGCCAGTCGCACTCGAAAACCCGCACCTGTACCCGTGCCATGCGAGCACGATACGGACCACCGGACGCCCGCACCCGCGCCCGGCCCGGCCGTCACCGATACGGACGACACCCCTCCCGGACGCTGACGCGCCGCACACCACCGCACCCACCGCCGACGGCCGGCGCGCGCTTCCCCCGCCCGTTCACGCGCAGGCCATCCCGTCCTTGACCTCGGGCCACGCCTCCACGCCCGCGGGGGTGCGCACATACGCCCTCGACCCGTCGGCCGCCAGCCACAGCTCCCGGTCGCCGAGCCGGTAGCGCGTGTCCCGCGCGTCATCGGGCAGGGCCGCGCTTCCGTCGTACCGCGAGGTGAGCATCGACGCCGGCAGCACCCCCTCCGGGTCCCGGGCGTACGAGGCGCGGTCCGTGGTCGCGTCCAACTCCACGAAGTGGGCCTTCTCCCACGCGCAGTGCTCGGCACCGGAGTATCCGGTCACCCTGGTGACCGGGACCCGTCTGCCGTCGGTGTCGGTCCAGATCTCATAGCCCCGGGTGTCGGTGAAGGAGGCCGGAAGCTCCGCCGGATCGCAGGAGGCGCTGGTGTCCGGCCCCCAGCCCGGGCGCCCCGGCTGGTCCTCGGCCACCACCACGGCGATCCTGGTCCTGCCCTTCACATCGAAGGAGTACAGCACGCGTCCGTCGGCCTCGGCCTCCACGCGATAGCCGTACCGGGGCAGGTCGGGCTGTTGCATGTCGAAGAACGCCGCGAGCCCCTCCTCCGGGGTCGCCCCGCCGTCCCCCTCGCTCCAGGTGTCGCCGCCTCCGCCCGAATAGATGGCCCCCTCGCACTCCAGCGCCCGGCCGGCCGCCCCCGAGAGGAGCCTCATACCCTCCGGGGTGTCGTTGTCGATCTCCCGGCCGCCGTTGCCGTGCCGTACCAGCAGCGGGCCGCCGTACGGGGAGGCGGGCGGCTCCCCGGCGACCACGAGGCCCTCCGGGGCTCTCCCGTTCGCGCCGCCGCCTCCCGCCCCCCGCCCGGTGTCGCACCCGACCGCCACGACCGCGATGACGACCACCGCCGCCGACCCGGCCACTCTGCTTCCCCGCATGTCTCCCCCACCACTGTCCGCTCTCGGATCTCTGCCGTCCGTGACGGTTCTCCGCCGCCCGTGACGACGGTCCGACGCCCGGAACCACGGTTCGGTTCCGGGCGCCGGACCGGCACGCAGGAGGGAGGAGGGAGGAGGGAGGAGGGAGGGACGGGACAGCGGCGGGGGAGTGCGCTCAGCGCCGCAGCGCCCACCTCTGCACGGACTCCAGTGGGCCCGTCCGGAAGCGCCGCAGCCACAGTGCGGAACCCGCCATCAGGACCGCGCACACCACCAGCCACAGCCCCATCACCCACCAGGGCCGCCACGAGTCGTCCAGCCGGTGCGCCAGCCCGAGCCCGAAGCCGTACGACACCAGCACACACAGCACATTCTGAAGGACATACCCCGACAGAGCGGTCCTGCCGACCGAGGTGAGGCCGTTCATCAGCGGCCCCGGCCGCCGTATCCGGTCCACCAGAACGCCGATCAGCCCGATGTAGCCGAGCGCGGTCAGCGGACCGGCCACGTATCGGTCCAGCAGGAACAGCTCCGGCCCGGCGAGCGAGGCGGCGACACTGAGCGGCAGCCCGAGACCCAGCCCCCACGCCAGCAGACGGGCGCGGATACGGCGCCCCACGGGCTCGGCGCCGAACGCCCCGGCCCGGAAGAGCCGCACCCCGAGAAGGAACAGGAAGACCAGCAGGAAGAAGGTGAGCACCGGCTCCAGCCGGAGCGCGAGGGCGTTCTCCAGCCGGAAGGCGATCTGCTCGCCCCAACTCCCGTACGCGTACAGATCGGTCACCTCGCGCGAGACCGACCCGCCACCCTGTTCCCCGGTCCCGGCCAGAGCCGCCGTCAGCAGGCCGATCAGGGCCAGATGCAGCCCCAGCGCCCACCACATCACCCGGTTCTGCACCACCTGCGAACGGGCCAGCAGCCACGCGACCAGGAGCGCGGTCACCGCGTACCCCATCAGCACATCCCACGCGAAGACCAGCACGAAGTGCACCGTCCCCTCGGCGAACAGAAGCAGGGCCCGCCACCGGTAGCGCCCCGGCCACGGCTCACCGCGCCGGACCGCCGATCCGTACTGAATGGCCAGGCCCACCCCGAAGAGAATCGTGAGCAGCGAGAGGAACTTGCCGTTCGCCAGCAGCCGTGCGACACCCTCGGCCGCGCCGGCGAAGGAGTCGAAGGACGGCTGCGCCTCGCCGCTCAGTACCCCCCACTCCGCGCCGGGACCGGTGAAGATCCAGACGTTGGTCATCAGAGTGCCCAGAATCGCGGCCCCGCGCAGCACGTCCAGCAGTGCCAGGCGGCGGGGCGGCGGTCCCGCGGTCGTCGTCGGGGAGGTCATGGTCTCGGTCATGTCTTCATCGTTTCTCCCCGCCGGACCACCCACGTCATGACCGCAGACGAAGAGGCGCTACATCTTTCGGTGTAGCGCCCGGGCGAGGGCCCCGACCTGCGCACGACGACCCACCCGGCGCGCCGCGCCGGATGGGTCGTCGTGGTCGTCGTGGAATGCGCTGGTACGGAGAGGGAGGAGAGGGACGCCGCTAGAGAGCCGGCCTCATCGCATCCGCCAGTACCTGATGGCCGGTGGGGTTGGGGTGGATGTCCTGGAGCGCGCCGCAGACGAAGGTCAGCTGGCAGATGCGCGCCACATTGGTCGGAACCTTCCCCACACCGGCGACATCCACGTCGGGGGTGAAGGCGAAGGACTCATAGGCGGTGGCGAAGTCCGCCAGGGTGAAGTGCGTGTTCCGGTAGTGCTTGGCCACGATCTCGTTGAAGGCCTGCTGCACACCCGCCGACTGCTGCGCGATGATCTGCCCCTGTGCTCCGGTGAGCCAGGTCACCAGGAAGGGGTTGACGGAGTTGGCACCCGCGAGATGGGTCTGCGTGCTCGACGCCGTGTTGATCGCACTGGTGATTCTGCCGAGGTTGGTGTCGAGGGTCTTGAGCGCCCGCAGGGTGCAGCTCACATCGATGGCGCCGTTGACGAAGCACGTACCGATGTCGTTCCCGCCGATGTTCAGCGAGACGAACTTCACCCGGGTGCCGTTCTGCTTGAGGAAGTCCACCGCCTTGCCGAGCTGGGACACCGTCTTGTTGGCGCTGTCCTTGTAGTCGCAGATACCGCGATTGATCATCGTCGCGGTGGTCTCGCCCGTGCAACCCAGCTTGATATGACGCAGATTGGCATCCGTCTTCTTCAACTGGGTGAAGAGTTTGTCCGTATAGGCCTGGTCGGTGTCCCGCTGCACGTCCGGCTGGAAGCCGCTGGCCAGCGAGTCGCCCAGCGAGACGTAGTAGGTGGGCTCCGCACTGGCCGCCGTGCCCCGGGCGTCGGCGGGTGCGGCCGTTGCGCCGGCCGAGCCGCCGGCCATCAACCCCAGCAGGGTGGCGGCTGTGGCGAGAAATGCGAGGGGTCCGCGGATACGCATCTGCTGTCTTCTCCTCTGAAGCGAAGGGGGACTCCCGGGTCTCCGAGCCGGCTCTCTGGTGGTTCCCGGAGGATTCCCGGAGATTTCTCGGCTGCCGCTCGGCTACCGCTCGGGGGTTTCCCGGGTGTTTCCCGGGTGTCGCTCGGATGCCGCTCGGGTGTCGCTCGGTTGTCTCTTCAGGACGTTGACCGACTGCACGGCGGCCCGAGCGCGAGCCGTTCAACCCCGCTGTCTCCGGGGATCTGTTCCGGCCGTCCCTCCGATGCCCCAGGAGCCCCCTCCACCCCTTCTGTCTCCTCCCGTCCCGCCTGCCCTGCCTGTCCTGCCGACCGGTGGACATCCCGGATTCCGCTCCGCGGCTGATGGCCGTGCCCTGCCTCCCGGTACGCGGCGACGGCCCGAGAGGAGGGAACACCGGCCGGACCTGCGCCCACCCTCCGACCCGCCTGCCCGCCGACGCCGGGCCTCCGCACCCGGGTTCCGTCTCCGCCCCGGCTGAAATCGCGGACCCGAGTGCCCACGGCTCGCTGAACGGCCGAATGCCGGTGTCGCCCGGCTGCCGGAGAGGGGGACGAGTGGGACGGGCCGTCCGTACCGGCCCCCGGCGGTACGGACCCGGGCCGGGAGGGAGGGAACCCACACTCCACCACGCCCGGGATCGGCCCGTACGCCGCAGATCCGCCCGGGCGGCGGACTCACCGTCTCACGGTCGCGGTGTTCCGCCGAGGTACTGGTAGGCATCCTGGGCGATGGTGATCTCGTGGAGCTGGGTGGTGCCCTCGATGATCTCCATGATCTTCGTGTCGCGGTAGTGCCGCTGAGCGGAATGGGCGGGGCTGCACCCCTGTGCCCCATGGATCTGCACGGTGTTGGCGGCGGCCTGCGAGGCCGCCGAAGCGGCGAAGTACTTCGCCATCCACGTGGCCTGCTGATGGTGCGGATCGTCGGTGTCCTTGAGCTGCCCGGCACGGGCGCAGAGAAGCCTGGCCGCCTGGGTGTCCGTGACCATCCGGGTGATCATCTGCTGGATGAGCTGATGTTCCCTCAGAGGGGAATCGGCGGTGTGGGCGATCGAGGCCTCCAGGCACGCCTGAAGAATCCCGGTGGTCCCGGACGCCACACTGAAGCGGCCGATGTCGAGGGCGGCGGGAACGACGGTGTGAAGGGCGAACCCGTCGGGTCCGAGAAGCGCGTCGGGGGAGACGGGTGTGTGGTCGAAGGAGATATCGGCGTGCATGGCGGCACGGGTGCCGAGAAGGCCGGTGAGCGGCTGCACATGAACCGTCGCGTGCGACGGCTCGACGAGAAAGCCGGTCACGCCGGCCGGAGTCCGGGCGAGCACCAGCAGCACCCCCGCCGTCTGTCCGCCGGTCACCCAGCGCTTGGTCCCGTGCAGGGTGTGTCCGGCCGCAGACCGCGGGGTGGCGGTGGTCCTGAGCCCTGCCGGATTCGACCCGGCCCCGGTCTCGGTGAGACACAACGCCCCGGTCGTGCTCCCGGCAGCGAGCCCCGGAAGCCAGCGCTCCCGCTGCTCAGGAGTGCCCCAGCGCGCGACGGCCGAGACCACCATGGTGTGCGCGGTGAGCAGACTCCGCACGGACGAGCACCCACGGCCGACTTCCTCGTGCAGAACACCCAGCCCTTCCATGCCCACCCCCGCACCACCGCGCGCGATGGGCAGAATCGCCCCCCACCAGCCGAACTCCCCGATGAGCTGGAGAACGTCGGGCGGAACACGCTGGTTCCTGTCGAATTCGGTCGCATGGGGAGCGATATGGGCTTCGACCTGGGTGCGGGTGGTGTGCCGGACGTTCTGCGCGCTGGTGGGGTCGGTCATGGGGAGGTCGTCTGCGTGAGCCGTTGGATCAGTTCGTTGATGGCGGTGATGGTACGGAAATTGTCGGGACGGAGTTCATCGTTCGGGATCGTGATTTCGTAGGCCTTTTCGATGTGGGTGATCAGCCGGACGGTGAAGAGGGAGTTGGCCACGCCGAGTTCGTAGATGTCGTCGTTGTCGTCGAGGGCGAGTCCGGGGTAGGTGTCGGTGAGGTAGTGGTTGATGGTGGGCGGGGGGTGATGGGTCATTCTCTTTCTCCTTCTCTATCGGATTCTTTTCCGGTTGTTGTTCCGGTGGCTTTTGCTTTCTGTGGTGTGTGGTGTGTGGTGTTTGTGTGGGGTGTGGTTTAGGGGTAGGGGTAGAAGCCTTGGTGGGTTTTGCGGCCGTGGAGGTGGGCGTTGACCATGTGGTGGAGGAGGGGGCTGGGGGTGTATTTGGGGTTGTTGGTGTGGTGGTGGAGGTTTTGGAGGCTGTGGAGGATGGTGTCGAGTCCGATGAGGTCGGCGGTGTGGAGGGGGCCCATGGTGTGGCCGAGGGTGGTGGTGAAGAGGGTGTCGATTTGTTCGGGGGTGGCGATGTTTTCGTGGACGAGGTTGATGGCTTCGTTGATGGTGGTCATGAGGATGCGGTTGGAGATGAAGCCGGGGGTGTCTTTGATGGTGAGGGTGTGTTTTCCGAGGGTGGTGAGGAGTTGTTGGGTGCGGGTGATGGTGTCGGGGGTGGTGTGGTGTCCGGGGATGAGTTCGACGAGGGGTTTGAGGGGGGCGGGGTTCATGAAGTGGATGCCGATGATGTGGGTGGGGCGGTGGGTGAGTGCGGCGATTTTGGTGATGGGGTGGGTGGAGGTGTTGGCGGCGATGATGCAGTGGTCGGGGCAGTGGGTGTCGAGGAGGGGGTAGAGGTGTTGTTTGGTTTCCCATTGTTCGGTGGTGTTCTCGATGACGAATTCGGTGGTGGTGAGTTGGGTGTGGTCGGTGGTGCAGGTGATGCGGGTGAGTGCGCGGTCGGGGTCGTGGTCGGGTGGGGGTGTGGGGTGGGGTGTGGGGGGTGGGGTGTCGATGCCGGTGCCGGGGCCGGTGGGGATGGTGGTGGTGTGGGGGGTGGTGGGGGTGAGGAGGTGGTGGAGGCGGAGGTTGTGGTGGATCTGTTGTCTGGCGTGGTCGAGGATGGTGGGGTCGGTGTCGATGAGGAGGACGTCGTGGTGGGCGGTGGCGAGGTTCTGTGCGACTCCGGTGCCCATGGTTCCGGCTCCGATGACGGCGACGCGCATGCGGGGTTCCTCCGCGGGTGAGGGGGTGGGGGTCGGGGGTGGGGGTGGGGTGTCTTTCCGGTTTCCGGTTCTTTCCTTCTTTTTTCTTCTCTTTTTTCCCGCTTTCTTTTCTTCTTGTTTTCTTTTTGGTTTTTCGGTTCCCTTTCCGCTGGTCCGGTTCGGGTCTGGCGGGTTCGGTCCGGCCCGGTTCGGTCCGGCCCGGTTCGGTCCGGCCCGGGTTGGGCGGGGCCGGTTGGGGCCGGTTGGGGCCGGTCCGGGTTGGGTGCGTCCGCCGGTTCGGTCCGGGTTGGGTTGGGCGGGGCCGTGGGTTGAGGCCGGCGGGGGTCCGGGTTGGGCCGGGTCTGGCGGGTTGGGGCCGGTCCGGGCCGGGTCTGGCGGGTTGGATCTGAGTTGGATCTGGGTTGGATCTGGGTTGGTTTGGGTTCGGGGTGGGTTCGGCGGGGGCCCGGGGTGCGGGGTGGGGTGGGTTCGGCGGGGGTTCGCGGTGGGTTGAGTCCGGCGGGGTTGAGTCTGGGCTGGGCGGGGTTGGGTTCGGCGGGGGCCCGGGGGGTGAGTTTGGGCTGGGTTTGGGTTGGGGGTTGGGGTGGTTTGGGGGTTGTTGGCTGGTTGTTTGTCCGTGGGGTGGGCGGCGGGTCCGGGGCGCGTTGCCGGCGTTTGCCGGCGGGTGCCGGGGTGTCTGCCGGTGGGTGTGGCTTCTGTCGGTGGGTCCGGGGTGTCTGCCGGTGTGTGTCGGGGTGCCGGTGCCGGTGTGGGTGCTGGCGGGTGCCGGTGTGTGTTGGTGGTGCCGGTGTGTGTTGGTGGTGTCGGGGTGGGTGTTGGTGGGTCAGTTGGCTGGTGGGTGGGGTGGTGGGGTGGTGATGGCGTGGGCGAGTTCGGCGATGGTGAGGTTGTTGAAGAGTGTGGGGAGGGTGATGTGTATGTGGTGGGTGGTGCGGAGCTGGTTGAGGAGCTGGATGCCGAGGAGGGAGTGTCCGCCGAGTTCGTAGAAGTTGTCGTGGGTGCCGATGGGGTGGATGCCGAGGTGGTCCTGCCACAGGGTGGTGAGGGTGTGTTCGGTGGGGGTGGTGGGGGGTGTGTAGGGGGTGGTGAGCGGGGGGCGTGGGTGGGCGTGCCGGGATGCTTCCGTCCCGGTGCTGGTTCCGGTGCCGCTGCCTGCCCCGCTGCCCGTCCCGCTGTTGGTTCCGGTGCCCCTGTCTGTCCCGCTGCTGCTGGTTCCGCTGCCCGTCCCCGTCCCCGTCCCCGTCCCGGTGCTGGTGCTGGTGCTGGTGTGGGTTTCTGTGTGTGTGGTCGTGTCGGTATGGGTGGGGGTGGGGAGGGTGGTGCTGGTGTGGTGGGTGAGGGTGGTGAGGGTTTTGGTGGCGATGGTGATCTGGGGGGTGGGTGTGTGGGTGAGGATGCGGTCGAGGGCGGCGGTGCCTTCGGCGGGGAGGATTCCGGTGCGGAGGTGTTCGAGGAAGGTGGTGTCGCGGCGGGTCGGGGCGGGGCGGGGTGGGGCGGGAGGGTGAGCGGCCCGGGTGTGTCCGCCGGCGGCTCCGTCTCCCGCGGGGCCTGTGCTGCCCGTGCCTGCCTCTCCTTCCGTGCCGACCGTGCGGGCCGTGTTTCTCGCGGGGTTCGTGCTGCCGGTACCGCCGTCTCCTCCCGCGAGGCTGTCTCCTCCCGTACGGCCCGCTTCTCCCGCGGGGTCGGTTTCTCTCGTACGGCCCGCTTCTCCCGCGGGGTTGGTTTCTCTCGCACGGCCTGCTTCTCCCGTACGGCCGTCTTCTCCCGTACGGCTGTCTCCGTCCGTACGGCCTGCTTCTTCCGCGGGGTCGGTTTCTCCTGTGGGGTTTGTGCTGTCTGTGCGGGCCTCTGTTTCCGTGCCGTGTGTGCCTGGCGCAGGCTTTGTTTCTTCTGTCCTGGCTGTGCTGCTTGTGCGGTCTGTTCCTCGGGTACGGCCGTCTTCTCCTGCGGGGTTTGTGTTTCCCGCACGGTCCGTGCTGCTTGTGCCTGTTGTGTGGGCTGTTTCTTTCCCGGGGTTGGTTGCTTCCGTTCCGGCTGTGTTTGCTGTGCTGTTCGTTTCTTGTGTTCTGGCTGTGCTGTCTGTTGTTTTGGTGTCGTGGGTTCCGCTGGTGCTGTCAGTGCTGTCGGTGCTGGTTGTGGTGTCTGTTCTGGTGGTGTGGTCTGTGGTTCCGGTGTGGTGGGTGTTGCCGGTGCTGTTTGTTTCTGTGGTGCTGTCAGTGCTGTCGGTGTCTCTTGTGCTGTCCGTTTTTTGTGTGCTGCCGGTTTCTGAGTTGTTGTGTGTGCTGCTGGTGTTGTTGGTGGTGTGGGGGTTTTCCGTTTCGTGGGTGCTGTCCGCTGTTCCGGCGTGGTGTGCGGTGTCCGTGCTGTGGGTGGTGTTTGTGCGGGGGGTGCCGGCTGCCGGTCCTGTGGTGTCCGTGCTGCGGGTTGTGCTGCCGGTGTCTGTTTCCCGGGAGCCGTTTGTGCTGTCCGGGCTGTCTGTTTCTCCGGTGTGGTTCTGTCCTGCCGGGCTGGGTGTGCTCCGTGTCGTGTCCGGCCGTTCCGTGCTGTCTGTTCCTGCGGCAGGGTTGGTGTTTGCCGTGTTTCCCGTCGTGTGGGTGCTGCCGGTGTCGCGGGTGCTGTCCGTGTCTCCGGTGGGGGCTGTGCCGTTTGTGCTGTCGGTTCTTCCGGTGCTGTCCGGGCCTCTTTCTTCGCGGCCGGTGTCTTCCGTGTGGCCGGTGTTTTCCCCGTGGTCGGTGCGGGCTGTGCCCGTGGTGTGGTCTGTGCTGTCCGCTCTTCCGGTGGTTCCGGTGGTTCCGGTGGTTCCGGTGGTTCCGGTGGTTCGGGTAGTTCGGGTGGGTTCTGGGCTGGTGCTGGTGCTGGTGCTGTGGGTGGGTGTGTGGGGGGTGGTTTCGGTGGAGGTGCCGTCGCGGAGTGCGGGGAGTTTGGTGGTGAGGGCGCGGGCTTTCTTCATGGTGAATTCGCGGGCGTGGAGGAGGGTGTGGCCGTGTTCGTCGAGGAGGGTGATGTCGAGGGTGAGGGTTTCGCGGTGGGGGTGGCCGGGGTGGTGCTGGAGGAGGCTGTAGAAGGTGGAGGGGAGGGGCCGGCTGATGGTGATGGTGTGGTATTGCAGGGGCATGTGGTAGTGGGGTTCGAGGTAGAGGCTGGCGTATCCAGTGGCGATGTCGAGGAGGAAGGGGTGGAGGGCGAGGTGTTCGAGGTCGGTGGTGAAGGGGCGGGGCAGGCACAGGCGGGCGAGTGCCCGGCCGTGGCCGGCCCAGATGCGGTCGATGCACTGGGAGCGGGGGCCGAAGGTCATGGGCCCGTTGTGGTGTAGGGGGGTTACTTCCTCGAGTCCGTAGCGGTGGATGAGGTTCTCCGGGTGCCCTGCGGGGCGGGGGCTGTCCGCGGGGCGGCCGTGGGTGTGCGGTGCGCGGGGTGCGGGGCCCCGGTCCTGGCTCCGGCCGGTGCGGTGGCCGTGGTTTCCACCGGCACCGCCGCCGCTGTCACCCGTGCCCGTGCCGGTGTCTGTGTCTGTGTCTGTGCGGGTGTCTGTCGTGGTGCGGGTGTGGCCGGTGCGGGTGTTGTCCGGGGTGTCGGGGCCGCTGGTGTCCGGGTCCGGGTGGTGTCCGTGCCGGGGAGGGCTGGGGCTGTCCTGCCGGCGGGTGGTTCCCCGCGGCTGTGCCTCGTCGCTGTTGCGGTGGTGTGTGTCCTGCGGGCCGCTGGGGGTGGTGTTCCTCCCGGGCCCGCCCGTGCTGCCTGTGCCGTCCGGTATTCCGGCGCTGTCTGTGCCGTGCGGTTTTCCGGTGCTGTCTGTGCTGTTGTGGCTGTGGGTCCCGGCCGGTTGCGGTTCCTCTTCCCGGCGGGTGTTCCCGTGCGGTTTTCCGGCGCTGTCCCGGTGGTGTCCGCTGTGCGGGCCGTCCGGGCCGTCCGGGCCGGTGGCCCCGCGCGGTTCCCCGTGCCCGTCCCCGTCTTCGTCTCCGTCGCTGTGATGGCCGCGGTGGTGTGTGGTGTGCGGGCCGCTGGGGCTGGTGCTGCCGCCGGGGTGGCCTGCGGTGTCCGGGCGGTGTGTGTCCTGCGGGCTGTCCGGGGCGGGGTTCCCGCCCGCTCCGTGTGTGCCGTGTCTGTCGTGTGTGCTGTTGGTGGTGTGCCGGCTGTCCGGAACTTCCGGGGTATCCGGGCTGTCCGGATCTTCCGGGGTGTGCGGGGTGGGGGTGGCGGTGCCATTGACGTGTTCGGTGGGGGCGGGCTGGTTGGGGTGGTGGCTGGTGACGGTGAAGCGGAAGGCGCCGTTCACGCGTTCGAGGGTGATCAGGATTTCTTTGGTGTCGCGGGTGCTGAGGACGGCGGGGGTGAGGAAGAGGACGTTGTCGAAGCGGAGGGGGCCCGGGTGGCCCTGGTCGGCGAGGGCCGCGCGGATCATTTCGAGGTAGGCGGTGCCGGGGATGACGGGGTGTCCGAGCATGCGGTGGTCGTCGACGAGCCAGTGGCCGGGGGCGAAGCGGGCTGTGTAGAGGGCGTGGGTGGCGGTGCTGGTGACGCGGGTGTGGAGGAGGGGGTGTCCGAGTGCCACGGCCCCCGCCCCCGCCACGGCCCCCGCCACGGCCCCCGCGACGGCCCCCGCGACGGCCCCGGGTGCGGGCCGGGGCGTGGGCTCCTCCTTCCGTGCGCGGCCGGCCGCCGGCCGGAGCGGAGTGCCGGTCACCGGCCGGGGCGGCGGGCCGGGTTCCGGTGGCGGTGCGGTCTCCGGCCGGCGCGGCGGGCTGGTTTCCGGTGCCGGTGTGGCCGTGTGCCGGGGCGCTGGGCTGGTTTCCGGTGCCGGTGTGGCCGTGTGCCGGGGCGCTGGGCTGGTTTCCGGCCGGGATTGTGGTGCGGGTGCGGGTGCGGGTGCGGGTGCGGGTGCGGTGCCGGTGACGGGTGTGGGTGTGGGTGTGGGTGTGCCGATGGTGCGGGCGGCCATGCCGGTTTCCTGCCAGGCGTCCCATTGGAGGGAGGTGGTGGGGCCGGTGGTGGTGGTGCGGTGGTGGGCGAAGGCGTCGAGGAAGGCGTTGGCCGCGCAGTAGTCGGCCTGGCCGAGACCTCCGGTGAAGGCGATGGTGGATGAGCACAGGAGCATGAAGTCGAGGTCGAGGCCGGCGGTGGTTTCGTGGAGGATGAGGGTGCCGGTGGTTTTGGGGGCGAGGACCCGGTGCGCGGTGTCGGGGTCCTTCAGCTGCATGAGGCCGCTGCCGGGGATTCCCGCGGTGTGGATGACGCCGTGGATGGTGCCGAAACGCCGGCGGGCCTCGGTGACGGCGGTGTGCATCTGCCGGCGGTCGGTGACGTCGGCCTGGACCAGGAGGACTTCCGCGCCGAGCTGTTCGAGGGCGGCTGCCCGTTCCGCGGGGGTGGCCGGGGGCGTTCCGGTGGTGTTCCCGGCCGTCTCCGGGCCTTTCCTCTTCCCGGTCTCCTGCTGCCCGGTTCTGTCGGTGAGTCCGTCCGGTGTCCCGGTTCTGTCCCCGCCCCCGGCCCGGCCCCCGGCCCCGGTCCCGTCCCTGTTCCTGTTCCTGTCCTCGTTTCCGTTTCTGTCCTCGGCCCGGTTGGTGTGCTCGTTTCTGCCGCTGTGGGTGCGGGGTGGGGGGAGGGGGGTGCGGGTGGTGAGGACGAGGCGGGCTCGGACGGTGCGTGCGAGGTGTTCCGCGAGGGTGAGGCCGATGCCTCCGAGGCCGCCGGTGATGAGGTAGACGCCGTGGTCGCGGAGACGGGGCGGGGTCCGGGGGGCCGGGGGGAGGGGGAGGGGTTCCCAGCGGGGGGTCCACCGTCGGGTGCCGCGGTGGGCGGTGACGGGGTCGTGGGGGTGGTGGAGGATATCGGCGAGGATCTGTTCGGCGGCGCGGGCGGCGGGGCCGGGGGTGCTGCCTTCCCGGCGGGCTGCCGCCCTCGGCCGCGTCCCGGGGTCTGCCCCCTGCCCGGCCCCCTGCGCGGCATCCGGTCCGGGGTCTGCGTCCGGCGCGGCACTTGGTCCGGTCCCCGGTTCCGGTCGTCCCGTGCCGGATTCCGTTCCCGTTCCCGATTCTGACCCGGCGTCTGCCCTCGCCCCGGTCCCGGGTCCGGTTGCCGGGGCGGTCTCCGTTGCCGTTCCTGTCCCTGCCCGGCCGCCGGCACCCGTGCCCGTACGCGCACCTGTGCCCGCATCTGTGCCCACGCTTGTACTTGCACCTGCATCCGTACTCGCATCTGTGCCTGTGCCTGTGCCTGTGCCTGTGCCTGTGCCCGTGCCCGTACGGGTACCTGTGTCCGGTGCCGGTCCGGTTCCTGTGTTCTGTCCCGTTCCGAGGTCCGGCGCTGCTCCCGCTCCTGCTCCTGCTCCTGCTCCCGCTCGTGCTCTCGCACCCGTGCCCGTGCCCGTGTTGCCCGTGCCTCCGTCCGCGTTCGTGCCTGTGCCTGGACCTGTACCGGTGTCCCGGTCCGTGCTTGTTCCTGCTCCCGTGTCTCCGTTCCCGTTCGTGTCTGTACTTCTGTCCCTGCCCGTGCCCGTGCCCGTGCCCGTGCCCGTGCCCGTGCCCGTGCCCGTGCCGGTGCCTGTGCCGGCACCCGTGTCCGTGTCCTGGCCCGTGCTTGTTCCTGTACTTGTGTCTGTTCCTGTGCCGGTGTTCCGGTTTGTGTCTGTGGTTGTTCCTGTGTGGGTGTTGGTGTCTGTGGCGGCTTCTGGTTCTGGTTCTGGGTTTGTTGTGGTGCGGGGTGGGGTGTGGAGGTCGGTGTCGATGCTTTGGGTGGTGAGGCCGGGGTGTTCCTGGGGGGCGACGGTGCAGGGGCCGGTGAGGGTGGCTTTCTCGGGGCTGACGGGGTCGGTTCCGGTGACCTGGCGCAGTTCGTTGGAGACGACGGCGAGGTGGAGTCTGTGGTGGGAGTGGCGGGCGGCCCATGCCTGGGTGAGGAGGAGGAGGCTGGTGAATCCGTGGGTGGTGTGGGTGGTGAGGGTGTGGGTGGTGGGCGGTCCGGTGGTGGGGGTGGTGGTCCAGAGGTGGACGATGGTGCGGGGTGGTGCGGGGAGGTGCTGGAGGAGCAGGTCGTAGTGGCCGCGGTCGCCGGGGGCGAGGCTGTAGCCGCGGGGGGTGTGCTGCTGGAAGGTGTCGCCGGGGGTGACGGTGGTGACGGTGTGCCCGGCGTGTTCCAGGCGTTGGGTGAGGTGTTCCGTAATGCCGAGGGTGTCGGCGAACAGGAGCCAGTGCCCGGGTGCGCGGGCGAGTTCGGCGGCGGTGACGGGGGCCGGCGGTGCGGTGGAGGCCCAGGCGGGGACGGAGAACCAGTCCGTCATGTCCGCGAGTTTCTCCAGTCTCCCCGCACCCGCACCCGCACCCGCATCGGTTTCGGTTTCGGTTTCGGTTTCCGGGTCTCTTCCCGTTTCCTCGCCCCTGCCCCCGCCCCTGCCCCCGCCTGTGCCTGTGCCTGTTTCCGTGCTGGTTCCGGTGCCGGTCTCTGTGTCGGTGACGGTCTGCGGGCTGCTGGCCGGTGCGGCCCCCGCCCCCGCCCCTGTTCCTGTTTCTGTTCCTGTCCGCGCCCCTGTCCGCGTTCCTGTTTCTGTTTTCGTTTCTGTTTCTGTCCTGGTTTCGGTGGTTGTGGTGGTGGTGTGGTGGGGGGTGGGCCAGTGGTGCTGGCGGTTGAAGGGGTAGGCGGGGAGGGGGACACGGGCGGGTGGCCGGGTGGGGGGGTGGGTACGGGGCCAGGCGGGCTGGGCGCCGGTGAGCCAGAGGCGGGCGAGTGCGGTCAGCAGGGTACGGCGGGCGGGGGTGGGGTCGTGGGCGGCGGGGAGGGTGGGGATGGTGGTGCGCCGGCCCCGGTCGGGGGGCAGGAGCTGGAGGGCGAGGCTGCCGGCGGACTGGCCGGGGCCGGTTTCCAGGAGGACCCGGGCGGGGGTGCGCCAGAGTTCGCGGATGCCGTCGGCGAAGCGGACGGTCTCGCACATGTGGCGGGCCCAGTAGCGGGGGTCGGTGGCCTGGGTGCCGGTGATCCAGGTTCCGGTGAGGTTGGAGATGTAGGGGATGTCCGGCGGGCGGAGGGTGAGGGTGCGGGCGAGGGCGGTGAGGCTGTCGCGGGCGGGGTCGAGGAGGGGGGTGTGGTAGGCGTGGGTGGTGGGCAGGAGGCGGCTGGCCACCTCGGCGCGGGCGAGGTCGTGGTGGAGCCGGTGGACGGCGTCGGGGGGGCCGGCCAGGACGCACAGGGCGGGCCCGTTGACGGCGGCGACGCTCACGCGGGGGTCGAGCGCGGCGGCCTCGTGTTCGGGCAGGGGGACGGCGAGCATGGCGCCGGGGGGTGTGCGGTCGATGAGCTGGGCGCGCAGGGCGACCAGGCGGGTGGCGTCCTCCAGGGTGAGGACGCCGGCGAGGGTGGCGGCGACGTACTCCCCGATGCTGTAGCCGGTCATGGCGTCGGGGTGGATTCCGAACGACATCCACAGGCGGGCCAGGGCCCATTCGGTCATGAAGGTGACGGGCTGGGCGTTGACGGTCCGGTGGAGAGCGCTGTCCCCGGCACCCCCGGTCCCGGCACCGCCTCCGGCACCCCCGCCCCCGGTCCCGGTCCCGTCCCCGCCGCCGGTCCCGCTTCCTGCCCCTGTTCCGGGGGTGGTGCGGCCGAGGAGCGCGGGCAGGTCCAGCCCGCTGCCCGCCCGGGCGTCGTGGCCGGCGGGCCCGTCTGCCGGGGTGGTGTGGCCGGCGGGCCCGGTGCCGGCGGGGGGGTAGAGGAGGGTGCGCGGGTCGGTGCCGAGGTGGGGGGCGAACAGGGCGGCGCAGCGGTCGATTTCCTCGCGGAAGACCTGTTCGCCGGTGTAGAGGTCGTGGGCCATGCCCGGGTACTGCTCGCCGAGGCCGGGGAACATGAACGCGATGGCCGGGGCGGGGTCCTGGGCCCTGGCGCGCAGGAGACGGCGCGGGGCGGGCGCGGTGAGCGCGCGCAGGGCGTCGGCGCGGTCGTGGCAGACGAGGGCCTGGCGGTGGGTCAGGGGGACCCGGCCGGCCTGGAGGGTGTAGGCGGTGTCGGCGAGTTCCTGGCCGGGGTGGGCGGCGAGGTGGCGGGCCAGGCGCCCGGTGGCGGTGTCGAGGGCGTCCTCGCTGCCGGCGGACAGCACCAGCAGCTGCCACGGCGGTGAGGGCACCGGCGTGCCGGGCGCCGGGGCCTCCTCCAGGACGGTGTGCGCGTTGGTGCCCCCGGTGCCGAAGGCGCTGACACCGGCCCGCCGCGGGGTGGCGCCCCGCGGCCAGGCGGTCAGGGCGGAGACGACACGGAACGGGGAGCGTTCCAGTCCGAGGTCGGGGTTGGGGCGGCGGAAGTGGAGGGTGGGCGGGATCTGGCCGTGTTCCAGGGCCAGAATGGTCTTGATGAGCCCGGCGGCCCCGGCGGCGGCGTGGGTGTGGCCGATGTTGGTCTTGACCGAGCCGATACCGCACCCCGGCCCGTCCGCGCCGCCCGCGCCCCCTGGGCCGTTCGCGCCTCCCGCGCCTCCCGCGCCGTCCGCGCCCCCTGGCCCGTCCGCGCTTCCCGTGCCGCTGGTGCCGCTGGTGCCGCTGGTGGGGGTGGTGAAGACGCGGGTCAGGGCCTCGACCTCGATGGGGTCGCCCAGCGCGGTGCCGCTGCCGTGGGCCTCGATGTAGCCGATGGTCTCCGGCGCGGTGCCGGCCATGGCCTGGGCCGCGGCCACGGCCCGCGCCTGTCCCTCCGCGCTGGGGGCGCTGAACCCCACCTTCGCCGCGCCGTCGTTGGTCACGGCGGTGCCCTTGATCACGGCGCGGACCGTGTCGCGGTCGCGCAGCGCGTCCTCCAGGCGCTTGAGGACCACGATCCCCGCGCCGGAGGAGCTGACGGTGCCCCGGGCCCCGGCGTCGAAGGCCCGGCAGTGCCCGTCGGGGGAGAGGATGCCGCCTTCCTGGAAGAGGTAGCCCTCCACCTGCCGGGCCCGTACCGTCACCCCGCCGGCGAGAGCGGTGTCGCAGTCCCCGCCGAGCAGTCCCTGGACCGCCAGGTGCACCGCGACCAGCGATGTCGAGCACGCCGTCTGCACGGTCAGCGCCGGGCCGCGCAGACCGAGCCGGTAGGCCACGCGGGTGGCCAGGTAGTCGCGTTCGTTGCTCAGGTGCGTCTGGAGCCACCCGGCGCGTTCCAGCAGACCGGGCGCCGCCTCCAGATACCGGCGGTAGGTGTTCTCGTACGCTCCCGCGTACACGCCGACGGGCCCGCAGCCGTGCCCGGAGGCGTAACCGCTGTTCTCCAGGGCCTCCCAGGCGCATTCGAGGAAGACCCGGTGCTGGGGGTCCATCAGTTCCGCTTCCCGCGGGTTGATGCGGAAGAACGCGGCGTCGAAGAGCGCCGGGTCGTCCAGGACGCCCCGGGCCGGCACGTACGCGGGGTCCCGCAGGGCCGCCGCCGGGATGCCCGCCCCGGTCAGCTCCTCCTCGCTGAAACGGGTGATGGTCTCCCGTCCCTCGCGCAGGTTGTCCCAGAACGCGTCCGCGTCACGGGCTCCCGGGAACCGGCACGCCAGTCCGATGACCGCGATCTCCAGGCCGGTGCTCATGCCTGCGTGTCCCCCCGCTCCCGCCGCGCGCGCCGCCCGGCCAGCCGGGCCGCTCCCGGCGCCGGGATGCCGTCCTCCGCCGGCCCCGGCCCCCGGCCCCGGTCCGGCCCCCGCTCCCGTTGCTCCCGTTCCCGTTCCCGTTGCTCCCGTTCCTGTTCCTGTTGCTCCCGTTCCTGTTCCTGTTCCTGTGGTGGTGTGCCGGTGCGATGGGCGAGGTAGCGGGCCAGCGCGGTGACGGTGGGGTGGGCGAAGAGGTCCACGACGGGGATGTCCGCGCCGGTGGTCTCCCGCAGGCGCCGCTGGACCCGGCGGATCAGCAGGGAGTTGCCGCCCAGGTCGAAGAAGTGGTCGTGCGGGCCGATGGCCGCGGTGCCCAGGACCTCGGCCCAGATCCCGGTGACCGCGGCCTGCGCCCCCGCCCCGCCCTCCCCGCTGCCCGCCCCGGGTGCCGCCCCGGGGGGTGTGCCGGGGGCTGTGCGGGGGGCGGGGGTGAAGCGGGCGGTGAGGGCGGTGCGCTGGATCTTCCCGGTGGACGTGCGCGGGATCGCGGTGGTGCGGAAGATCCGGCGGGGGATCTTGTGGGCCGTCAGGCGGGCGGTGAGGAACGCGCGCAGGTCGTCGTCGCCGGCCCGGGCCCCGGGGCGGAGGACCACGGCCGCCGCGACCTCCTCTCCCAGGGTGGGGTGCGGCAGGGCGAACGCGGCGGCCTCGGCGACCGCGGGGTGCGCGCACAGCACCCCGTCGACCTCCAGCGGGGAGACCTTGCTGCCGCCGCGGTTGATGATCTCCTTGAGGCGGCCGGTGATGAACAGATGGCCGTCCTCGTCCAGGTGGCCGCTGTCACCGGTGCGGAACCAGCCGCGGGTGAACGCGGCGGCGTCCGCGTCCGGGTTGTGGGCGTAGCCGCCGATCACGGTCGGGCCGCGCAGCACGATCTCCCCGTTCTCCCCGGGGGGCAGCAGAGCGCCCCGCGGGTCCATCACCGCGACGTCCGCGCCGATGGACACCCCCGACGAGCCGGGTTTGCGCGCCCGCGGCGGCAGCGGGCCGCTGGTGATGATCGAGCATGCCTCGGTCATGCCGTAGGAGTCGATGACCGGTACCCCCAGGGTCTCCTCCAGGGCCCGGGCCACAGCGCCCGGCAGCGGCGCGGAAGCGGACCGCACCAGCCGCAGCCGCCCCCCGCCCGGCCCGCCCGGTCCGCCCGGTCCGTCTGCGGTGGGCCCGCCGGGGCCGGTGAGGGTGGTGAGGACGGCCTGGTGGATGGCGGGCACGGCCGTGTACCAGGTGGGCGCGTACTCCCGCAGCTGGCCGGGGAAGGCCGAGGCGTCGAAGCCCGGCGGGCACACCACGTCCGCGCCCGCGGACAGTGTCGCCAGCCAGGGGCCCATCAGGCCGTGGCCGTGGAAGAGCGGGAGCACGTTCAGGCACCGGTCGCCCTCGCCCAGACGCAGGCTCAGGGCGATGTTGTGGGCCGAGGTGCACACCGCGCGGTGGGTCAGCGGGACCAGTTTCGGCCGGCCGGTCGTCCCCGAGGTGTGGAGCACGAAGGCCACCTCCCCGCCCCTGCCCTCTCCCCTGTCCTCCCGGCCGCCGCCGCCCGCCGGGATGCCGCCGGTGCCGGTGCCGGTACCGGTGCCGGTGGTGGTGGTGGCGGCGGGGCCGGGGGTGAGGGTGAAGGCGCCCGCGGGGCCGGCCGGGTCCGGGGCGAGTTCGATGACCCGGCGGCCCTGGGCGCGGGCCACGGCGGCGGCGAGGCTGTCGCCGCCCTGTTCGGTGATCACGGCGCGGGCGTCGAGGTCGGTGAGGTAGAAGTCGAACTCCGCCGCCCTGCCCGCCGGGTCCAGGGGCGCGGCCTGCCCGGCGCAGGCCGCGCCCAGGTAGGCCACGGCCGCCGACGGGCCGTGGGGCAGTGCCAGGGCGACGCGGTCGGCGGGGGTGATGCCGCAGTCCCGCAGGACCCGTCCGGTCTCCTCGACCCGGCGGGCCAGCTCGCGGTAGGTCAGCGGGGGCAGGCCGGGGGCGAGCAGAGCGGCACGGCCGGGGTGCCGGCCGCAGCGGCGGGCGACGAGCCGGCTGAGATGGAGGTCGGCGGGCTCGTTCGTCCCGGGGGCCGCAGCGTCGCCGTGGGCCAGGGTCATGGTGCTCCTCCTGCGCGTGCGGGGTGCGGGAACGTCCGGGGCCGGGCCCGGCCCGGGGGCCGGGAGAGCCTGGCGGCCGTGGTGCCGTGTGCCGGTCCGGTGCTCCGGCGCCGGGACGGTGGGGGAGGGGTGCCGGGAACGGGCCCGGCGCGTCGGCGGGCGGCTGTCGGCGGTTCGCGGTTCGCGGTGGTCAGTGGTCGGCGGGTGGCGGGTGGCGGTCGGCGGTCGGCGGTCGGTGGTGGTCAGTGGTCAGTGGTCAGTTGGCGGTGGTCAGTTGGCGGTGGTCGGTTGGCGGTGGTCGGGGTCCGGGCTGCGGCGGTCGGCTGCGGGGCCAAGGGGGCCGGAGGGGGTCCGGGGGAGGCTGGGAGGGTGTCAGGGGGCGTGGGGGAGTGCGGGAAGGGCGCTCTCCCGGGGCGCGGCCGGCGGCGCCGGCGGGCCCAGGAGCCGCGCGGTGGTGCGGGCCAGGCGGGCGCCCTGGTAGCGGGCGGCCCGCAGCACGGCCGGGCCGGGGACGGGGCCCTGCGACAGGGACCAGGAGGTTCCGTACGGATTCCCGCCGGCCTCGGTGACGACGGGGTCGGTGTAGCCGGGCGGCACGATGAGCGTGCCCCAGTGGTGCAGGGTGTTGCACAGGGCCAGCAGCGCGCTCTCGCTGCCGCTGTGCGGATGGGCCGTGGTGACGAACGCGGTGGCCGCGCGGACACGGAGCCGGCCCTCCTCGCGCGGGGTCTCGCAGGACTCGAGGAAGGCCAGCAACTGCGGTGCCATGGTGCCGATACGGGCCAGGGCCCCCAGGGCCGCCGCGTCGGCCCACTGGAGGTCGGCGGGGGTCGCGGCGGGCACCTCCGGGGCCGCCGCGCCGGCCGGGCGGTCCGGGTGGGCGCGCCGCAGCCGGACCTCGGCGCCCTCGCGGCGGGCGCCGTCGGCCAGGGCGGCGGCCAGCGCCAGGGTGGGACCCTCGGCCGGGTGGCAGACCACCGCGACCCGCACCGCCCGGCCCCCGCCCCGCCCGGGACCCGTGGCCGAATCCCGCCCCGCCCCCGGGCCGCGGCCCGTATCCCGCCCCGGACCACGGCCCGGTGCCGGGGCCGTGCGTGGGGCGGTGCCCGGCTCCCCGCCCGCAGCCGTGTCCGTCACCGGAACGGCCCCGGACACGGCTGCGCGAGCCGGCGCGGCGCGTCCGTCCGTACCGTCCCCGGACAGCACCGCACCGGTCCCGGCGCGCACTCCCGTACCGTCTCCGGACACCGCGTCCGCGTCCGCTCCCGCTCCCGCCCCCGCCTCCGGTGCCGGTGCCGGGCGTGCTCCCGTGCCCGTTCCGGGTGCCGGCCCCGCCTCCGCACCCTCCTCGGCACGCGTTCCCGGAACCGGAACCGGCCCCGCCCCTGCCTCCGCCCCTGTGCCCGGTGCCGGTCCCGGTTCCGTATCCGCCCCGGTACGCGTTCCCGGGACGGCCCCCGGCCCCGGCCCCGGCCCCGGCCCCGTCTCCGCCTCCGCTCCTGTGCCGGGTGCCGGTCGGGATGGTGCGGTGCCGTTCGCGGCGGCGGGGTCCGGTGCCGGTTCCGGTGTCCGGGACGGTGCCGGGGCGGTGGCGGGGAGGAAGGGCAGGGGGGCGGGGCCGAGGCGGGCGGTGGTGCGGGCGAGGCGGGCGCCCAGGGCGGCGGCGGCCCGCAGGACGTCGGCGGCGACCCGGCCGCCGGGGTCCGCGGGCGCGGACACCCCGTACGGGTTGGCCCCGTCACCGGCGTCCGGGGGCAGGATCAGCGCTCCCCAGTGGTACATGCTGTGGTAGAGGCTCAGGAGGGTGGACTCCCGTCCGCCGTGGAGGCTGGCGGAGCTGGTCATCGCGGTGACGACCCGCCCGGCCAGGACACCGCGCCGCCACAGCGGGGACGCGGAGTCGATGAACCGCTTCAGCGGGTGGGACACGTTCCCGAAGTGGGTGGGGGTCCCGAAGATCAGCCCGCCGGCCCACAGCAGGTCCGTCAGGTCCGCGGTCCGGCCCCCCTCCTCCCCGGCCCCGGCCCCGGCCGCACCCGCACCCACACCCGCACCCGTATCCCAACGCCTGCCCGTGCCCGTGCCCGTGCCCGTGCCGGTGCCGGTGCCGGTGCGGGGCGGCGGGGTGCCGGGGACGGGCAGCAGCCGTACCGCCGCCCCGGCGGCCGCGGCCCCCGCCGCCGCCGCGCGGGCCAGCGCGTGGACGGTCCCGTGGTTGCTGTGGTAGATGACCGCGACGTTCGGCGCCAGCGCCACGTGCCCCGCACCCCCTCGGCGTCTCAGACCGTCTCGGCGAGCCGGAAACCCACCGCGTAGAACGCCCGGTCGTACAGCCCGTGCCGCCGCCGGCAGCGGGCCAGGTCCCCCCGGCGGGTGAAGCTCCCGCCGCGCGCGATGCGGTAGGTGCTGTGGGCCCGCAGGGCGGGGCTGGCCGATTCCAGCCCGCCGGGGTACGGCAGGAGGTCATCGGCGATCAGTTCGCCGCCGGGGTAGGGGCGGTAGTCGTCGGCGGTGTACTCCTCGACGTTGCCGGCCATGTCCAGGGCGCCGAACGGGGAACGGCCGGCCGGGTAGATGCCCACGGGCGTCGAGGACAGCGGCCCGGACTCGGAGGTGTTGGCCGCGTCCGCGCTGAAGGTGTCGCCCCAGGGGAACTCGCGGTCCCCGCCGCCGGCCGCGTACTCCCACTCGGCCTCCGACGGCAGCCTGAACGCCCGCCCGGTGCGCTGCGCGAGCCAGGCCGCGTACGCGTCGGCGGCCTGCGGCGGCACCGTCCACACCGGGTGGTTGGCGAGCTGGTCGGGGTAGCAGCCGAACCGCCACGACGTGGGCAGCCAGCGGGCCCGGGTGTCCTCCAGGAACCGCCGGTACTCCAGGTTGGTGACCGGGTAGCGGCCGATGCGGAAGGCGCCGATGTCCCTCTCGTGCGCGGGGCACTCCTTGCGAATCCACGCCTCCTCGACCCCCGCGTGGCCCCACTCGCCGATCACCCGCCCGACCTCCTGCGGCGGCAGGCCGATCCGCACCCGCCCGCCCGGGACCGTGTCCATCACCGGGTCGTCGGGCCTGATCCGCGGATCGCCCGTGAGCGAGACGAGGGCCCCGGCCGCGTAACGGCGCTCGAAGGGCGCCGCGGGGTCCTCCGCGGCGGCGGCCAGCGCCCGCGGGCCGCCGCCGCTCCCGAGAAGGTCCGCGCCGTGCGCGGCGAGGCTGTCCGCGGCGCAGCGGCCCTCGAACCACGGCGGCAGCCGCATCGCCTGCCGGTCACCGATCATGTCCGAGTTGATGGGGGTGGTCTCTCCGCTCGCGACCGTCATACCGCTCCTTCGGGGATCTCGTAAACGCTGCCGTCGTACGAGCCGGCCAGGAAGCACCGGCGGCCGGCGTGGTAGGCCAGCGAGGAGATGCCGGAGGTGGTGGGCCGCAGCGCCGGCTGCCACCGGCCGCGTTCGCGGTCGAAGACGGCGACGTGGCCGTCGTAGGCGCCGGTGGCGATGAACCGGCCGTCCGCCCCGGCGCAGACGCACTTGACGGAATGGGTGTGCGGGGTGGGCACGCTCTCGCAGCCGAAGTCCGCGTCCCACAGCCGCAGCACCAGATCCCGGCCCGTGCTGGCGAACGCCCCGCCGCCCAGGGCGACACAGCCGTTCGCGATCCGCCCGTGCGCCCCCTCCACCCGGTGCACCTCCGCCAGGGTCCGCGTGCTGTGCCAGGCCACCGACCGGTCGGCGCACACCGAGAAGATCAGCTCCCCCGACACCGCGACGCCCTTGACCGCGTTCTCGTGCAGCGGCAGGTCCCCCACATGCTCGGCGCCCCCGCCGCCCAGGGCGAACACCAGCCCGTCACCGGTGTAGGAGCCGATCACCGCGTGCGGCACACCCCCGCGCTCGAAGACCGCCCCGCAGTTCAGCGGCGAGCGGTGCTGGTGCAGCGCCCGGCCGCTCAGCGCGTCCATGACCAGCCCCAGCTGACCCCCGGTCAGCACCAGGCCCGGGGCGGGCGTGAGGAAGTTGCACAGACTCCCCAGCGACAGATGCTCCTTCCCGTCCCGGCGCACGATGCCCGCGTCCCCCACGCTCAGCACCCGCGCGCCGAGCGCGCAGGCCGCGTTCACCCCGTGCGTGGGCCGCACCACCGCCGCCCGCCAGGCCCGCCGCCGGTAGTCGTAGGTGCGGTACGTCGCCCCGAACGTGCCGAACACCAGCGCGGAAGCGCCCGCGAACGCACAGGAGCGCGGCCATACGTCATCGGGCACCGCGGCCTCGTCGACCTGCACCGGCAGCGGGCCGGACACGTCCCAGATCCGCAGGCTCCGGTCGTAGCTCAGGCTCACCAGCAGCGCCCGCCCCGCGTCCAGGACCAGGCGCTTGACCCCCGAACGGTGCGCGTCCACCCGCTCGCTGACCCCCGAGCGGATCACCACGATCTGTCCCGCGTCGTTCCCCGCGTACAGGGTCCCGTCCGCGCCGACCGCGACCGTGTCGGTCTCCACCCCGCCCAGGTCGATGTCCTCCAGCAGGGCCCCGCTGCCCACCTGCCAGCGCTTGACCGTCCCGTCGTCACTGGAGGTGATCAGCTCGTCCTCGCTGACCCAGGCCGCCGAGATGACATCCGCCGTGTGCCCCGACAGCCGCTGCACCAGCGCCCCGCTGTAGTCGTAGACCCGCGCGTGATGGTCCCGCGACACCGCCGCCACCAGCTCCCGCGTCGGATGCGGAACCGACATCTCCACATCGTCGCTCTGGTCGTTGAACACCGCCAGCAGCCGCAGATCCGGCACCGACCACAGCCGCGCCGTGTAATCGCTCGACGAGGTCACCAGCCGCCGCCCGTCCGGGGTGAAGGCGCACTGGTTCGCGAGATGGTCGTGCACCACCCGGCCCAGGGCCTTTCCCGTCGACTGGTCCCACAGAATAACCTGGTTGTCGTATCCGGCGGTCGCCACATACGCATCCCCGTGCGCCGCGACACCGCTGATGGGACCCTTGTGCTCAATCATAGTCCGCTCGCTTTCCGTCGAGCTTTATCATGTGCCCGGCTTGATTCACCTTCGTCTTCAGATAATGAAAATTCACATGATTCGCATACACGCCCGTAGGGATCTGCAGGGACACATCGACACCCAGTCGCCGCAACTGCTCCGACTTCTCCGGGTTATTGGTCAGAAGCCGTATGCGCCGGATGTCCAGCGCCAGCAGAATCTGCGCCGCACTCGTGTAGTCGCGCAGGTCGCCGGCGAAGTTCAGAGCCCGGTTCGCCTCATACGTGTCATAACCGTCGTCCTGGAGGGTATAGGCGTCGAGCTTGTTGTACAGGCCTATCCCGCGCCCCTCCTGGCGCAGATACACCAGCACCCCCGACTCCGCCTCGATGGTGGAGAGCGCCTCGCGCAGCTGCGGCCCGCAGTCACAGCGCGCCGACCCGAATATGTCACCGGTCAGGCACTCCGAATGCACCCTCACCAGCGGCAGCGGCACCGAGGACGGCTCCCCGAACAGGATCGCCACATGCTCCCTGCCGTCCGCGAGACCGTCGAACGAGACCATCCGGGCCATCCGCAGAGCCCCGGATATATACAGGGGAAGAGGAACCACGGCACGAAGCACAGCCGCTTTCGGACCTGTCTCTGCTGCCTCCATCGGAACCCCTTCAGGTTTGAGGCTGCTGAAATCCCGCTACACAGACGACGGCATGGCGACGGCACGGATCAGTGGTCACTCAAAAACACAGGGATGTTGCATGCTGCCCTGCCGGATACATCGTGTCAACACCCGGATCAATGACTTTTAAGCGGACTTCTTCCGGCCAGGATCTCTCCCGTACGGACGCGCACCGCACTCCCGTCGGGCCGCACCCGGACCGCCTTCTCCACCGGCCCGCGCGGCGCCATCCACCGTAAACACCCGCGGCCGCGGAGAACCCGGCAGCGAGACCCTTCCTATTCGGCAAGCACACCCGCGCACGCGCAAGTCTGTTTCCGGCCACAGCCCTTGCGGGTGCGGTGCGCGAAAGGATCAACGAAAGAAGATCGGAAACACCCGGCGGGGAATTCCGGCGGATCATGAAGGAATGCGCAACGGGCGGTGCCGCGCAGGAGGAAGAGGAACCCCGGCCCCCGCCGGGCCCGCCCCCGGCCCGCCCCCCGGCACCGGCCCGCACATGCCCGCACCCGCCCCCGCGCCCCGGACTCCCGCCTCCCGGCCCGCGCTCACGCGCCCGCGCCCCGCACCCGGGCCGCCCCCGCGGGCCCGCCCGCAGCCCGGCCCCCGCGGCCCCGGCCCGCCCCCTGTCCCGGCGCACACCCCGGCCCCGGCCGGCCCGCTGACCCTGGCCGGTTCCCCTCGCCCCCCGGAGCACTCCCGGCCCCGCCGCCCCCGCAGCCCGGCCCCGCCGCCTCCTCCCGGCCGCCCGCCGGCGGACCCCGCCACCGGCACACGGACGCCCCGCCGCACCCCCCCTTTTCCCTGCCGCACCCCCCCTTTTCCCTGCCGCACCCCCCTTTTCCCCGCCGCACCGCCCCTTCCCCTCCGGTTCCTTGTCCCTTTCCGGCCCGGCCCGGCCCGGCCCGGCCCGGCCCGGCCCGGCCCGGCCCCGCGGCGCGGAACCGGCCGCACTGGCCCGGCGCGTTGCCCGTTGCCCGCTGTCCGGCCCGCCCGCTCCCGCTGTCCGCCGGCGACACGGCCGCCCGCCGCGCACCCCGCCCGCCCCCGGTGCGGTAGAAACACCCCGGGGGCCCCGGCGTCCCCGCGCACCACACCCGCGCACCACACCCGCGCCCCACGTCACGGAACCCGCGCCGGAGGCCGCACAACCGCGGCACACGGCACGGACCTCACGCCAGACGCCAGACGCCAGACGGCAACGGCAACGGCGGACGGCGGCGGCGCAGACGGCACCGGGCGCGGGCCGCACGGCGCACGGCACCGGCACACGGCACCGGGAACGGGCCGTACGGCAGACGGCAGACGGCACACGCACACAGCACACAGCAGACGGCAACGCACACGGCACCGGGCGCGGGCGCGGGCGCGGCCCGCACGGCGCGGGCGGCACACCCCCCGCCGCACACGGTGTCTCGCAGACGGGACGGGCATGGACGGCCAGAAGGTTTTCATCGTCACCGGCGGGGGATCGGGCATCGGCGCCGCCACCGTGCGGCTGCTGCGCGCCGGCGGGCACCACGTGGTCGCCTCCGGACGGCGCCCCGGCCCGCTCCTGCGCGTCGCCGCCGAGACCGGGGCGCTGGCCCACCCCGGGGACACCGCCGACCCGGACGCCGTCACCGCCCTCGTCGAGACGGCCGTCACCGCCCACGGCCGTCTCGACGGACTCGTGCTGAACGCGGGCACCGTCCGGCCCGGCGCGGTGGGCGACCTGTCCACCGAGGACTGGGAAGCGGTCATGCGCACCAACGTCACCGGCCCCTTCCTCCTCCAGCGCGCCGCCCTGCCGCACCTGCTGGCGGCCCGCGGCGCGGTCGTGGCCGTCGCCTCGGTCTCCGCCCTGCGCAACGGCCTGGCCAGCGCCGCCTACGCCGCCTCCAAGGCCGCCCTGCTGCACCTGTGCCGCTCCCTCGCCGTCGACTACGGCCCGCGCGGACTGCGCGCGAACATCGTCTGCCCCGGCTGGGTGCGCTCCGAGATGGCCGACCGCAGGATGACCCGGTTCGCCCGGGAGGCGGGACTGGCCGGCACCGAGGAGGCCTACACCCAGGCGACCCGCCTGATCCCCGCGCGCCGCCCCGGCGAACCGGAGGAGATCGCCGAGGCCATCGCCTGGCTCCTGTCGCCCGCCGCGTCGTTCGTCAACGGCGCCGTCCTCACCGCCGACGGCGCGGCGACCGCGCTCGACCCCGGCGTCATCCCCTTCGCCTTCCGCGTCGAGCCCCGCGAACCCGCACCCCGCTGACCCCCGGCCCGCTGACCCCCGGCCCGGCCGGAATCCGGACGGCGGCCCACCGTTTGAAGCCGCCCCGGGCGGCAACAAGCGACCCGCACCCGCCCGCCGCGGCGTGCACGGACACCCGCGCCGGGCCCGCGCCCGGCGCGCCCGCTCGCTGCCCCCGGCGGACGGAAACGGCACACCGGCACACAGGCACACGGACCAGCGGACCAGGGGAGAGACGAGTGACGGTTACGGACCCCCAAGCGGCGCGCCCGGGCACCCGGGCCGTATGGGTCGTGCGCCCGACGGGCGACATCGACGCCGACAGCGCACCCCCGCTGGCCCGGACCCTGCGCACGGCCGCCGCCCGCCGCCCCGCCGCGACCGTCGTCGACCTGTCGGCCACCGCCTTCGCCGACTCCTGCGTCCTGCACCTGCTCCTGGACGCCCAGCACGCCCACCGCGCCCACGGCGCCGCACTGGTGGTCGCGGGACCCTTCCCCCGCGCGGTGGCCCGCCTGTTCGAGACCACGGACGCCGCCGCCCTCCTGACCCTCGCCGACTCCGCCGGCGACGCCCTGCGTACCCTGCGCACAGCGCCCCGGAACTGACCGGGCCGCCGCCGGCCGTGTGCGCCCGCTCCCGCCGGGGCAGGCGCACAGACAGGACACAGGCGGCCGATCAGGAGGGAGTTTCCCGATGACAGCTCAGGACACGACCACGGCCCGCTCCGGTACCGGAACCCGGACGGCCGTGACCACACCCGCCCAGGCACGCGACACGGTACGCCGGCTGCTGGCCGGCGCCCCCCGCCCCCGGGGCCCGGGCCGGGACGCGGAGACCGTCCTGGCCGACGCGCTCCTGGTGACCTCCGAACTGGTCACCAACGCCATCCGGCACGGCGGGGGACTGGTCCGCTTCACCGCCGCGGTCAGCGCCGGAACCCTCCACATCGCCGTCACCGACCGCACCAGCGCCCCGCCGCTGCCCGCACCCCCGCCCCGCCCCCGCACGCTGCGCACCGGCGGCTACGGCTGGCCCCTGGTCCTGCGCCTCAGCACCGGCGTGGCCATCACCCCCGCCCCCGGCGGCAAGACCATCCGCGCCCGGGTGCCCCTGCACTGAACCGCCCCGCCCCGCCCCGCCCGTCCCGCCGCCGTCCGCGGCGCGCGGCACAGCGGCGCGGGGGGCGAGCACCGTGTCCGGCACCCGCCCCCCGCCGAAGACCCCCGAAGACCCCCGGGGACCGCCAGGGGCCCCTCTCCGCCGCTTCCCGCTACTCCGCCGTGGCGTGGGCCGCGTCGCGGATCTGGTCGGTGACGACATCGGGGTGCGACATCATCGCCACGTGCGAGGAACTGATCTCGATCGTGCGCGACTTCGCCCGCCTGGCCTCGAACCGCTCCAGATCCGGGGCGACCGCCTTGTCGTTCTTCGCCACGATGAACCAGGACGGGATCGTCCTCCACGCCGCCGCGGTGGCGTTCTGCCCGAACCCGGCCTGCGCGACGGGCCGCTGCTCGACCGCCATCACCCGCGTCTGCGCCGCCGGCAGATCGGCGGCGAACACCGCGTGGAACTTCTCGTTCTGGATGTACAGATCGGTGCCGCTGGCCGTCCCGTCGGTGTACGGGACCGGGCGCAGCGCCGTCCCCAGATCGCTGCCGGTGAACTTCGTCGACAGGGTGGCGGGGTTCTCCCCCACGTCCGGCATGAACGCCGACACGTACACCAGCGCCTTCACGTTCGGGTTCCCGGCCGCGGCCTGGCTGATGACCGCCCCGCCGTAGGAGTGGCCGGCCAGCACGATCGGGCCCTTGATGCTCTTGAGGACCGAGGCGACGTACGCCGAGTCGCTGAGCACCCCGCGCAGCGGGTTCGGCGGGGCGACCACCGGATACCCCCGCTGCTGGAGCCGCTCGACCACGGCGTTCCAGCCCGAGGCGTCCGCGAACGCGCCGTGGACCAGGACCACGGTCGGCTTCACTCCCTGCCCCGTGGGCTCGGGGTTGGAGGAACCGGAAGGGTCACCGCCGGCCATCGCGGGCCCGGTGGCGAAGACCGCCGCCGCCAGCGCCGCCGACACGGCGGTGGCGCGCACCGCTATCCGGCGCCGCGTACGGGAGGGGGGAGGGGACACAGCCATGAGGGGTCTCTCTTCCTGCTGGGAGGGAAGGCTGTCGCCCCACCGTCCGCCCGGCCCCGCGCGGGCCGCCCCCCGGCCGGTCCGGGAGAGTGAATCGCCCCCGCCGTCCGGGTGACACCCACCGCGCGCCCCGCCTCCCCGGCCCCCGGCCGCCCCCGGCCCCTGGCACCCGCCCGCCCCTGGCCACCCCGCTTCCCCGGCCCAGCGGGCCGCCCCTGCACCCGCCCGGCCCCGGCCGCCCCGGCGCACGGGCCCGGACCGGCTCCCGCCGGCGCTCCCCGGGGGCCACCGCCGTGCCGCGGCACGGCGGTGGC